>JAGCPC010000004.1 GCA_017642485.1 Prevotella sp.
GCAAGATGGTGGTGTTCTCCGCATCACAAGAAGCAGAAACTGCCTTTGCCTATCAGAAGGAGAAGCACGGTCTGTTCACCTATTACCTGTTGAAAAAACTACAGGAAAGCAAGGGCGAGGTAATACTTGGAGAACTGCAAAACTATCTTACTCAAGAGGTGAAGCGCCAGTCGTTTGCTGATAGAAACAAGATCCAGACCCCAACCGTCATACCTTCTCAGACATTGACAGAGAGCTGGCAACAGATTCGCTTGAAATAAAACAATAAGCAAACCCTATGGGAAAGTTCCGCACGATATTATGCACATTGTTACTGTCCCTCACAACCCTTGTCATGGGACAGCAGCAGGATATGACCATTATTCAAAGCAAGGCAGCTGCAGGTGATGCAGAAGCTCAGTTTAATCTTGCCTTGGAGTATGGAGAAAACAGCGACTGGAACAATATGTTCACGTGGATGGAGAAGGCTGGTGAACAGGGATACGAGCCTGCCATCAAGATGCTTTTTGCCATTTACAGTAGAGACTACTCAGTCAAGAGTAATCGTCCCGTGTGGGAGCAGTTAAGGAAATTTGAAAATAATGAGAAAGCCTTCTATTGGATAAAGAAATGGGCAGAAAACGGTCAAATAAAGCAACTGGCAGTATTGGCAGCTTTCTATTATTTAGGTACGGGCGTTAAGGAAAACTGGGAAGAAGCTTATGCTATATATAAGAAGGTGGTAGCTATGCAGCCCATCACAGAGCATGACACATTATGTATAGCTAATGCAGAGGCTATGCTGGGAACGTTCTATGAGGGAGGTAAAGCAGGTTTGGAGCAAAGCGATGAACAAGCAGCTTATTGGTATAAAAGAGCTGCCGAAAGAAAAACAAATGATAATGGCACAGCAGCCTTTCAGTTGGCTAAACTGTATCTTGACGGCAACGGTGTCAAGCAGGACTTTGACCAAGCTATTTATTGGTTTAATGTAGCAAAAGAAAAAGGTCATAAGGAGATTGACATCTGGCTTTCTCGCGCAGAGCAAAAGAAACAACAGTATCTGGCATCCGCCAATAAGCCTACCGTGCCCGAAGATAACCGATTGCCGGCATTGCCTTCACCCGTCGTGTCTGATAATGTCGATGAAAACATTCCGCATACTCATCTGACAGACGACAAGACCTACGCCGTCATCATAGGCAACGAAAACTACGAGAACGAGGCTGATGTGCCATTTGCAGAGCATGATGCTGAAACCTTCAGGCAGTACGCAGAATACACCCTCGGCGTACCATCGCAACATATCAATTTCGTAACAAACGCAGGTCTTAACAAGATACGTGGCCTGGTGAGATGGTTAAAGGAAGCCATGTCTATACACAAGGGACAGGGCAAGGTGATAGTCTATTATGCAGGACATGGCATACCTGACGAGAGTAACCATAGTGCCTATCTGTTGCCCGTTGATGGTATTGGCAATGACGTGGAGTCTGCTTATCCTCTTGACAAGTTCTACAAGGAATTAGGGGATATGCCTGCCGAACGTATAATCGTATTCCTTGATGCCTGTTTCTCTGGTACCAAGCGCGAGGGCGACATGATGGCATCGGCACGTGGTGTTGCTATCAAGGTAAAGGATAGTGCTCCAAAGGGAAATATGATTGTCTTCACTGCTGCACAGGGTGATGAGACAGCCTATCCCTACAAACAGCAGAAGCATGGCATGTTCACCTATTACCTGCTGTCTAAGTTGCAGAAGACACAGGGTGATGCTACATTAGGCGATTTGAGCGACTACTTAATAAAAGAGGTAAAGCGCCAATCCTTCGTTGAAAACAACAAGTTGCAAACCCCAACCGTCATCCCTTCACAGGCGCTGATGAATAATTGGCAAACGATGAAACTGAAATAAAAACTAAATTCCAAAACTCTCTCTTCCCCTGTAAAATCAAGCACTGAAGCCATTGCGAATTTTTTCGCAACGAAATTTTTCGCATAACATTTTGAGTATTCAACAGTTTGTATATAAATCATGGAAGTTAAACAAAACTATACAACTATGAGAAAACTTTATATTATATTATCGCTATTGGTCGCACTGAACTCTACAAACGTTCAGGCACAAAGCATGGAAAAGAAGTTAGAAGCAAAGTATGGCTGGGCATGTGAACACACCAGCGACGGACAAAAATGGTATTCTGTCAAGAAAGACGGCAAGGAAGGAGCTTGCGATTTGGAGGGGAAAGAAATTGTTCCGCCCAAATTTGATAGTGTTATTAAACATAGTTATAGTTATTCGGTGTCATTAAATAAAAAAGAAGGAATATATAGTTTTGATGGGGAAGAGATTATTGTACCAAGATACGATAAAATTTTAGATACTGGAAATGGATTTTTTTATGTAGAACAGAATGAGAAAGTGGGTATGTGTAATGCCAATGGCGTAGAGATAATAGGTTGTGAATATGATGCAGTGAGTAGATCTTCGAATAGAATAGAAGTGATATTTGACAATACTATGGGATTGTTTGACGAAAACGGGGAAATTCTAGTACCTGTTGGGAAGTATAAATATATTGGACATACTATAGCAGATAGTATTGTTGTGGTGGGTAATGATTTTGAATGCGAATTCCGCTATTCTACAGGATTTAGATATTCTACACAAATAGATAAGGTACGAAAGAATGGCAAGTGGGGTATATATAACTATCAAAAAAGAATGGAAATTTTACCTTGCAAATATGATGCAATAGAGTTGGGAGGTGACGGGTTGTTCGCTTTTGGTGAAGGTTCTGATGCTTATGTTAAATACGGTAGTATTTGTTTTAGAGGGGGCAAATGGGGATTTATTGATGTAGAGGGTAGGAAAATTATTCCTGCTCAATACGATAAAGTTTCTGGTTTCAAAGATGGAATAGCACAGGTGACTAAGAATGGGGTCACCTCTCTACTGGAACACCCACAGAAAGGAACAAACTTGAAATTCGCAAAGGGAAGCAGCATTGCTGTGGATGTAAACATTCCTCTGACTAATAAAAATAATGATAACACCTTTGCTTTCATTATTGCAAATGAAAACTATACACATTTTACAGGGGCAGACTATTCTATAAATGATGGCAAGGTGTTTGCTGAGTATTGTAAGAAGACATTAGGCATACCAGAGAAAAATGTACGTTACTATGAAGATGCCACGTACGGAAATATTACTAATGCGGTGAAGAAACTACAGGACATAGCAGACGTATATGAGGGGGATGCAAAGATTATCTTCTATTACTCGGGGCTTGGAGCAGTGGATGAAAAAGGTATGGAGAAATACATCCTTTCTACGGATGCTTCAATGTCGGCTCTTGAAAATACAGGGTATAGTGTCAATACGCTGCTTAAAACCATCAATAACCTAAACGTAGAATACTCATGGGTGGTGCTTGATGCTCCTTTCTCCAATCTTGACAAGAACGGCAAACCACTTGCAAGTGGCAGAGGAGTAGCCGTGAAAAGTAAGCCAACACATGCTGAAGGCAAAACCATTGTTACTTTATCCTGCAGTGGTGAACAAACTGCATATTCAAGTAAGAAGTTCGGACACAGCCTGTTTACATACGGACTATTGGAGAAACTACAGCAAACGAAGGGCTCTTGCTCCATTAGGGAACTTAACGACCATGCCACAAGTTGGGTGAAGAAGAATGCCATGGCGGAGTTTGACAGAATGCAGATACCATCTGTAGGAGTGTCGGAGAAATTAACAGAGCTATTTAACAATATTAATATTAATTTTTAGGAATATATGAAAAGATTTGTATACGTAGCAATAATAGTATTGCTCAATATACTGAGTGTTAATGCTCAAATAGTAGGAACCAAGAAAGGTGACAATGGGCTCGAAGGATTTGTCGACGCAAGTGGTAACTGGGTATTAAAGCCGAATTATAACTGGGCAAGTTGGAATGATAAGATAGGAGTATTTGGGATATTCTCCAAATCGGATGAGGCAAATGCTATGATAGATGAGACTGGTAAGATTATTTACCCTATTGGGAAATATAAGTTTTACTATAGAGGATTCGATTCTAATTATGAGCGCACATCTAGATTTATACATATAGTTGGGACAAATGGTAAGCATGGAGTTGGCACTATGGATGGCAAAATTATAATCCCGTGTAAATACGAGGATACATTTACCATAGAGTATAACGGACAGGCGTTTACAACATTTACTGACGGTAAAAAAGGTTTGGCGGTTAACGAAAAAATTGTCTTACCTGCAAAATATGATAAAATAGATGTATGGGAATATTTTATTCGTGCAGAAATCAGTGATGACAAAGGGAATAAAACAGTGTATGTATATTCTCATGAAGGAAAACTGCTTGCACCTCCAGGAGACTCTTTTTCATGGACTACGAACAAAATATTCTTTTTTGTTGGAACACAAGATAAGGAACTGTATCTTTATGAAATAGGAAAAACAAATAATATCTTCAGAGGGATATTTGAAGAGGTTGAGTTAGAAGATGATGGATTTGCAAGCGTAAAGAAGAATGGCAAATGGGGACTATATGGTGGTGGTCGTGAACTTTTGCCATGTGAGTATGATGAACAAATACGTTTTGTCAACGACGTTGCTACAGTGAAGAAAGATGGTGAGGTAAAGATGATTAAGAATCCGTTGAAGGATGGTTCGCAGATAATGATAGCGGAGGGTGGCTCAGGTGTGAACAACAAGAAAAAGATTGGCGGCCCTGCCGTGAGCCGTTACCCTGCACCAGACTCTGACGTAGATAAGGATATACCTGTAGCGAAAGGCAAGGCAGAGAACACGTTTGCTTTCATCATTGCTAATGAGAACTACCCTGATGCGCCTGTACCATACTCGCTGAATGACGGCAGAATGTTCAGGGAATACTGCCAGAAGACATTGGGCTTGCCAGAGAAGAACATCAACCTTTACGAGGATGCTACCTTTGGCAACATAATAACGGCGGTGGAGAAGATGAAACAGGTGGCTGACGCTTATGACGGTGAGGCAAGTGTTATCTTATACTACGCTGGTCACGGATTCCCAGACGACAAGCAGCAGACGGCTTACCTGCTGCCTATAGACGGTGATGCATCAAGCATTACCACAACAGGTTACAGCCTTGCAAAGCTATATAAGGAGATAGCGGGGCTGAAGCTGAAATCAGCTGTGGTGTTCCTCGATGCCTGCTTCAGCGGTGCGAAGCGTGAAGACCAGATGCTTGCTTCATCACGCGGCGTGGCGATAAAAGTAAAAGAGGAGGCTCCGCAAGGCAATATGCTTGTGTTCTCTGCTGCGCAGGGTGATGAGACGGCACACCAGTTGGAGGATAAGCATCATGGGCTGTTTACATACTATCTGCTGAAGCAGTTGCAGGCTACTGGAGGCAATGTGGATATGGGTACGCTGACGGAGTATGTTACCAAGCAGGTGAAAAGGCAGTCTGTTGTGATAAACAACAAGAAGCAGACACCTACCGTCATCCCCTCACAGGCGCTGATGAATAATTGGCAAACGATGAAACTGAAGTAAAAACTATACAACTATGAAGCAGAGACTAACCTTACTCCTTATGTTACTCGTTATCGCCACGATGACGATGGGACAAACCAGAAGAAAACGAGTTGGCAATGTGCAACCAAGCGGACAAGTGCAACAACCCGTTCAGCAACAGCAGCCTGTTCAGCAGCAACCTGTTCAGCAACAGACTGTTCAACAACAGACTGTTCAACAGCAACCCAATTCCAATAACATCGATGTTGAATCAGCATTTGCTCGGGTGCTAAAAAGGGCGGAGCAAGGTGATGTCGATGCCATCAGAACTGCAGCAGTAAGCTATCTTAGAGGTAAAAATTTGAAAGATGCCTACTACTGGTATGAGAAGGGTGCAGCAAAGGGAGACCTCCACTGCCTCTATATGATGGGTTTCGCCTACGAGGGCAACGAAGTCGTCGCAGCTGACCCCGTCAAGTCATTCACCTGTTTCAAGCAGGCTGCAGAGATGGGAAATCCAACTGCCCAGGCACAGGTTGGATATCGATATTTCTATGGCGATGGAGTGGCGCAGGACTACAGTCAGGCTGCCTACTGGTTTGAAAAGGCTGTAGCCCAAGGCGCTGAGAACGAACCTGACGACTTGGCAAGCTATCAGGAAATGTTGGCAAAAGCGAAGAAGAGAGCAGAACTTAAAGCGAGATTACAAAAATGAAGTACAGAGTGACCATACTCGTAGCGCTGCTCGTTATCACTGGTAGTGCTGTAGGCCAGAAGAGACAGCGCATCATGCGAGGTACATCCCCCACGACTGTTCAGCAGCAGCAACCACAGGTGCAACCACAACCCGCCAGTGTTGATGATGAGTGGAAGGGGTTGTACGATGACACGCGCCCATGTCGTGCCTCGAGCCACGTTTTGGTGCTCAATGGTCCGTTTATAGGACTATGTACTGCTGACGGAGAAGAGATTATCAAACCAGGGAAGTATGATGCCGTCATCGACTGCAATCTGTCTGAGCATATCTTCCTGCTCAAGAACAATCTGTGGGGACTCTACGACCTGAAGCAACGTAAGGAGGTCATACCTTGCGAATACGGAGAAGATGCCATCATTGTGCAGCAATTGTATCAGGAGGAGATAAACGGTCCTATAGCAAAGGCTCCAGTACGCGATGTCTGCAATGTGAATATCGTAGGCAACGGTTTCAGGCAAGGCGTGTATGATGTCAAACAGGGACGTTTAATCGTACCCATCGAATACCAGGGTTGTTTAGTCTTTGAGCGTGTGGGCAACCTGTTTCCCTTGTTCGATATTCCGACAGGCAAGTCTGTGACTGAGGGTTCAACATCCTTGGGCTACGAAGGCATCTACGATGTCGAGAAACAAAAGCAGATCACACCGATAAAATACGGTATGATTTTCCTGAACGATTTCCTGAAGCATAACTACTGCCGCGTGTTTAGCAATCGCGATCCAACGATTCAGCATGATGAAGGCTGCGGACTCATAGATCATGATGGTAACGAAATACTGGCACCTAAATACACCACATTGGTGCGTTTGGACTTACTCAATGAAGAGAGCGATATCTTCATCATCGGCGAGGGAGGACAGCGCAAGGGTGATTGGGGCGACAACTATACAGACCTCGTCAGCGACCGCTACGCACTCTACGATGCCGGGAAGAAGACATTCCTGACTGGTTTCGACTACAAACGTATAGAGCCGCTGAAGGATGCTATCGTTGTGTGGGAGGGCAAGCAGATGAACGACTCCACTGACCTGGAGGGGCTGACAGCATTCTGCACACTCGATGACCGTTGGGGATATATGGATGCCAAGGGCAAGATTGTGGTACCTGCCGAATATGAAGCCGTAACGAGGTTTGAAGGCGGTGTGGCACAGGTAACCAAGAACGGTGTAACCTCGATGCTTGCCAATCCTCTGAAGGGCACAAAGTTGACACTTGCCAACGCTACCGCAGCAGGCAAAACTGTTGACAGCGCGATTCCTGAGACGGGCAAGAAAGACGAGAACCTCTTTGCTTATATCTTTGCCACTGAGAACTACAACAATCTGAAAGGCGCCGACTATGCCCTGAACGACGGCAAGGTCTTTGCCGAATACTGTCGCAAGACCCTTGGCGTGCCCGAACAGCAGGTGCACTATTACGAAGATGCCACCTTTGGCAACCTCACCCACGCCATCCATAGTATGCAGAGCGTGGCGGAGGCTTTTGACGGTGATGCCAAGATTATCTTCTACTTTGCCGGACTGGGAGCTACTGACAGCAAGACCAGACAGCGCTATCTGTTGCCTGCTGACGCTACACTGGAGACGATGAATGCAACAGGCTATCGTGTTGATGAACTGCAGAAAGCGCTGAACAGTATGAACACTACCTATACTCTTGCCATCATAGATGCACCTTTCGCCAATGTTGACCGCAACGGCAAGATGCTTGAATCGGCACGTGGCATTCAGATTAAGCCTCAGCCAATCATTCCTGCCGGCAAGACCATCTTATGTGTAAGCAGCACAGACACGGAGACGGCATATGCGAGCAAAACGTATGGTCACGGTCTCTTCACCTTCGGTTTGTTGCAGGAGTTGCAGTCCACCAAGGGGGAGGATACGCTGAAGGATATGATAGACAAGGCGACATCATGGACGCAGCAGGAAGCCGTGAAGGAATTCAAACAGGCACAGAACCCACAACATAGCATCTCCAGCGAGATGGCAGAGAGGTGGACCCAATATAAATTTTGACGAAGATGAGAAAAACCTTGTTATTGCTATTGCTTGCCGGCATCTTCCAAAACGTCTTGGCACAGATTGACTGGATAGGCGAGGAAGACGGTAAGATAGGCTTTGTCGATGCCAACAGACGATGGGTGATAAACCCCATCTATGATGGTGGCAACTGGCACTCATGGGCGCATGTCGGCACCTTCGTTCAGAATAAGAGTGACGCCACCGTGGGGGCCATCAGCCAAACGGGTGAGATTATCATACCACAGGGGAAATACGACATCATTGAGGTGGTCAACTACCACTATCAGCGAAACGTAGGTCCTTTCTATCTGAAGTTGCGTGAGTGGAAAGGTCGTTACGGACTGGCCAACCTTGACGGAAGCATCATCGTGCCGTGCAGGTTCGACAAGATTGACATCCAAGAACGAGGTGTTTTTGCCGACAATAATGACGGCACCAAGACTGTTTGGTCGTACAAAGGGCGTCAGATTGTAAGCAGCAAGGAACTGTCATTCACCCTGGAGGAGGCGTTTATCAAGAGCAGCAATGGCACCCTGTTTGGTGCCTACACCTATGATGGCGAACAGGCCGTGCCTTGCAACTACGAGGATGTGCAGTGGGCTGCCGACGATATCTTTATCATTAAGAGTCAGGGATTGTACGGCTACTACGCACTGGGACGTGAGGTCATCCCTTGCATCTACTATAGCGCCAAACCTTTTGTCAATGATGTGGCAATCATCAAGAAAGACGGTGAGGTAAGGATGCTTAAAAATCCATTGAAAGATGCCTCGTTGATTATGACCGACGAGAGCCTGCAAGCCAACAAAAAGAAAGGCGGCCCAGTACTGAGTCGCTATCCGCCTCCTGATTCGGATGTCGATAAGGACATCCCAGAAACAACGGTCAAGCAGGACAAGACCTTTGCCTTCATCATCTGCAATGAGAACTACCCCAAGGCTCCCGTTCCCTATGCACTGAATGACGGTCGTATGTTTCGTGAGTACTGTCTGAAGACGTTAGGACTGCCACAGGAGAACGTTACTCTCTATGAGGATGCTACCTTTGCCAATATCATACAGGCTATCGAAAAGATGAAACAGACGGCGAAGGTCTATGACGGCGAGGCGAGTCTCATCGTTTACTACGCCGGACACGGCTATCCTGATGAGAAAAAGAATACGGCTTACCTGCTGCCCATTGACGGCAGTGCCCAGAACATCACGACCTCTGGCTACAGTCTTGCCAATCTGTACAAGGAACTCTCGCTGATGAAAGTCCTGTCATCAGTAGTTTTCCTCGATGCCTGCTTCTCAGGTGCCAAGCGCGAAGACCAGATGCTAGTTTCGGCACGTAGTGTAGCTATCAAGGTCAAGGAGGATGTGCCACAGGGCAAGGTTCTGGTGTTCTCTGCTGCCCAAGGTGACGAGACGGCATATCAATATGAGGCTAAGCACCACGGTCTCTTCACCTATTGTCTGTTGAAAACACTGCAGACTACTGGTGGCGATGTGGATATGGGCAGTCTGACTGATCGCGTAATCAAACAGGTAAAACGCCAGTCTGTCGTCATCAACAACAAGTTGCAAACCCCAACCGTCATCCCCTCACAGGCGCTGATGAATAATTGGCAAACAATGAAATTAAAGTAAGAACTACCCTAATCACTTTCAAACCACTACGATGAAAAGAAGCATCTCAATATCGCTCATCGCCTTTTTCCTGGTATGGTCTTTTGCCTTCATAGCGGTGAAACTGCCGTTCATGGGGCCTATATCCGAGGCAATAAAGGAGTTTGAGATGACCGATACATACTACCAAATACTGCAAGATACGGACGATGAGGATGATGCCGAGGTGAGTGACGCCATAACCATAGTGGACATCACCGAGCTATACAGTCGCAGAGAACTCGCCCAGACTCTCAGTACTATCATGGCACAGCATCCCAAGGTGGTGGGCGTAGATGTGGTGTTTGAAGGACTGAAAGAGGATACCGTAGGCGACCAGATGATGGCAGAGGTCGCCTTGAGGCATGACAACATCGTGTTCTCCGAGAAACTGCTTGACTACAAGGACGAGAAGACGGGATTCACCGACATGGTGCACTCTTTCTTTGCTGAGGAACCAGGCACGGTGAATGAGGGCATCACAAATATGCCGCGCAACCTATATGGAGGCATAAAGCGCAAGATGCAGATGGGGTGGAAAGTGCAGGGTGAGATGATTCCGTCATTCATCTCTATGGTGTCGGCAATGTATCAGGGAAGCGACTCCATAGTGACAGCAGACAAAGCGCTGAACATCAACTTCGTACCCAAGCACTTCCCCGTATTACTACCCGACTCCGTAGCGGCACACCTCGAACTGATAAAAGGCCGAGCTATCCTCTTCGGCACTATGAAGGACGAATACGACATGCACTATACCCCCTTGGGCAAGATGCCTGGCACCCAGTTGCTGGCGTATGCTATAGACACCGTGATAAAGCGTAGTGAGGTAAGGGAGGTTAATAGATGGCTGATGACCCTGCTCTCTTTCCTCCTGGTACTACTGACCCAGTATTCGTTTGCAAGATACAAGACATTCGCCGCAGGGCGCAAGAACCGCTTTGCACGCTTCGTGATGTCTATGACACTCATAAAGAGCTATCTCACCTTTATATGGATAGCACTGTGGATGTGGGTGGCATTTATGATATTCTACCTCTACGACATCCAGGTTGACATCGGGTGGGCACTCTCGGCGATAGCCTTCCTGGCATTGGCAGAGAGCATATATGATGAAGTAAAACAAGCAATAAACAATAGGAAGAAATGAGAAAGAGATGGTTTATTTTACTTGCCTGCCTGCTGGCAGTGGGCACAAGTAGCGACATGATGGCTCAGAAGAAAAAGTCTGCATCAAAGGCGATACAGAAATATGCACAGTACGTATCGGACAAGGCACAGGGCAAGGAGAAGAAAGCCGTAAAGGGTGCTTCCGACCCTGCCACGGTGACGCGCGATTCCGTCATTATGGAGCATGATGCCTCCTATGACCCCCTGCGTGCCGAGTATGAGCAGTTCAGGCAGAAAAGCATCACGGAGTACGAGGACTTCCGCAGAAAGGCTAATAGGGAGTATGCCGAGTTTATAAAGAAAGCCTGGCAGGAGTTTGGCGCAAAGCCTGCCGTGCCCAAACCCAAGGAAGAGGAGAAGCCCCCTGTGGTAATCAAAGAAAAGGAGATAGTCGAACCTGTCAAGGATGTCCCCGTTCCTATCAAGGAAACCATCACCCCTCCTGCACCAGAACCTCAACCCAAGCCTGTTGCTCCGATAAGGGAACAGCCCGTACCAGCAGAAAAGTGGCAGGCATTCTCCGTGTATGGCACAGATATGAAGGTACGATTTGACGACAGTCATATATTCTCCCTACCCTCATGCACCAACGAGGCAGTGTCCGAGGCATGGCAGAAACTCTCTGACAAGAAGTACGACAACCTGATAAGAGACTGTCTCACCATCCGCATGACAAACCAACTGAGCGACTGGGCTTATCTCAACATGCTACATAAGATGGCAGAAGCCTGTCTGGGCAAGGGCAATGCAGCGACCCTGCTGATGGCATTCATCTACTGTCAGTCGGGCTATCAGATGCGTCTCGCCACAGCCGACGGCACGCTGAGGATGCTCTACGCCACCAAGCACAGCATCTACGACAAGTCATACTTCTGGATTGACGGCGACGACTACTACGTCTTCGATGGCAATGAGAATAGTCTGCAGGTGTGCAATGTCAACTTCCCGCAGGAGAAAGCCATGTCGCTGAATATACGTGAGCCTCAGAAGTTTGCCATGAGCAAGTCCGACACGAGGACCCTGACCTCCGCCCGCTATCCCGATATGGAGATAGAGGTCTGCGTCAACAAGAACCTCGTAGATTTCTTCAACGAATACCCATCCTCATACACAGACCGTAACTTCATGACACGCTGGGCGTTATATGCCAACACCCCTCTGGACCAGGCCGTGAAGGATGCCCTCTACCCTGCTCTGACAAGCAAAATCAACGGACTGACCAAGAAGGAGGCGGTAGATCGTCTGCTCAACTGGGTGCAGACAGCCTTCGTCTATGGCTATGATGACAAGATATGGGGTGGCGACCGTGCCTTCTTTGCTGAGGAGACACTCTTCTATCCCTACTGCGACTGCGAAGACCGCTCCATACTCTTCTCACGATTGGTAAGAGATTTAGTAGGACTCAAAGTCATCTTGGTCTATTATCCAGGCCACCTTGCCAGCGCCGTATGTTTCGATACCGACGTGAAGGGCGACTACATACAACTCAACGATGACAAGTTCACCATCTGCGATGCCACATACATCGGCGCCCCCCTTGGTCGCACCATGCCAGGCATGAACAATGAAAAAGCTACGGTGATACTGTTAAATCAGTAGTCACCGTAGCTCAATATAATCTATCGGAATATCTATCCTCTTACCTTGTCAGTTTCATATCCTGCCATGTTTGGGATATGTCATCGGAAGGAGAGATAGTTGGCGTTTGCTTCTTGCCGTTGATGACAATGGACTTCTGACGAACATTCTTTGACAGGTAGTCTGCCAAATCGCCCAAAGTTACATCGCCTTTGCTTTCCTGCAGTTTCTTCAACAGGCAGTAGGTAAACAGTCCATGATTCTCATCTTTGTAAGAATATGCCGCCTCCTCATCTGACGTTGCGCTAAAGACCACAGTAGCCGATTTGGGTTTCTCCTCTTTCGCCTTTATAGCTACGCCACGAGCTGCAACTATCATGTCGCCGTCTCGCTTTGCACCACTGAAACAGGCATCCATAAAGACTACACACTGGTTGAGATGCAGACTCTCTATTTCCTTATATAGGTTCTTGAGTGAGTAGCATACACCGACATCTGTGCCGTCAGCGTCAATCGGCATTAAGAAGGCATCTTTGCTCGCATTGTCTGGAATGCCGTGCCCTGCATAGTATATTATCAGGTTTATTTTTCCTTCAAAAGCCTCTGCTATATCCCTTATCTCACGGAATGCACGCTTCATCTTGCCATAGGTGGCATTAGGGTAGTATTTTATCTGATGCCCAGCCAAGCCCAAGGTCTTTTCGCAATAAGCCTTGAACACCTCACCATCAAAGTTTGCCATAGCGACAGGAGCTACAAGCTCGTACTCCTCATTGGCTATTATTAGTGCAAACGTGTTTTCTGAGTGTTTCCCTGTCGATGGCACCACATTGACTCCCCTTGTCCAATCAACGGCAGTACGTGACTTGCCACCACTTGGCCCATCTCGTTTTACGATGACAGGCGTCTCGGAGCTGGGTGACTCCCCTTCCCTCTTCACCTCATACACATGCCCCCTCTCGTCCATGGCTCTACGTGGCACGTTTATGTTGTCATATTGATAGTTTTTTGAACGGAATGACAACCTGACTGGCAACTCCGACTTATCCACATAGAATATGTATGGAAACTTCTTGATAATCTCCTTCTTGCCTGACTTTCCAATTGTCATCTCTATGTTTTCCAACAGAGTGCCCGTCAGCTTTATCTTTGTCTGACCATTGACTGCTGCCTGTGCTTGGAATAGCAGCAATAACGTTAATATGTAAACCTTTAAAATGTATCTCATCTTATCTCTCTTATCAACATGCCAGGGTAGAAGTCGCCTCCGCTTACTTTCTCAAAGGTGGTGAAGCCGAGGGAGGCATTCTCAGCCCCCTCCTCCACTGCCATGAAGCGGTTGTCCCATATTTTTCCTGCAACAGGCTTTATTACTCCAGCACGTTTGTATTTCGTGCAGCCTTTTTCATCGGTTATTACCTCCAGCACCTCAAACTTTGATTTATCCGTAACGTCTTCCTTCATGCCTATCTGCACCCTTATCGGTTCTGCCGACAACAGCGGAGCCTTGATACGGAAGTCTTCAAATTCATGCTGTAGGTCAGCAAGGTTCTGATCAAGTGTGCGTACCAATACTTTCTTTATCAGTTCTTCATTGGTTTTCACACCACTCAGTACGGTAGTGCTACTCTTGTTTTCTATCTTGCCCACATACTCCATCTCAAAAATGTTTGATTTATTGTATGCGGCTATCTTGTTTTGGTCTATATTATTATTGTCTGTATAGTAAAGGTTGTAGAACTCGTCAGCGGTCTTGGTATCCCACTTCAAGCGATAGAGGTAAGACGTCATATTGACAGCGAAACCCTTAATGTTATCCGTCAGACTGCCGTAGAGCCAATTGGTGCTGGCACCAGCAACGTTCTTGTCTGCCATCAACGCCATTACGTCAGCGTTTCCCGTCACCACGCCTGCAGCTATTGCAGTTACAGCCATAGCTATTTCTTTTATCGTATTCCATGTAGTGGAACGGTCAACATAACGTATGTCGTTAAACATGACGTAAGTGTTGCCAATAAGGTTCTCACCAGCATCCTCCAACAAGGCATGTCCCCTCACGCTATTAGCTGCCAGAGCAAGGTCTGCAGCAGAAGCGTTATACAGTCCTCGCTCGCGCACAAGATTCATGTCAAAGCCAGAGTTCTTCGTATGATCAAACCATTTTGAGACCAATCGTCTGCCGAGTTGGTTCTGGTCAATAAACATACGGATATTGTCCTCTTGATCTTTTTTCTCGTTGGAGAAGATTACCGAGCGCACTTTCAGTGTATGGTCGTTGAATCTCTCTGGACCAGACGTCGTTGACAGGACAAACTCTATCTCCTTGTTGTAAGCGTATTTCGGATGCCTGATGTTTATCACCGCCAATGAACTGCGCTTGTATTGCATCCCATCATCAATGGTGGTCTGGGCATCTGCCGTCAGCGTACTGACAAGAAGAAGCGACAAGGATGTTACTATGTAGTTAGTCTTCCCAATCATCGTCTGTGTCAAACGTGTCGTTGTCTGGCAATTGTGTAGGATAGCGTTTCTCTTTTTTCAGCATCTTACGGTTTGTTGCCTCCATTTCTGAAAGAAGCGTGCCAGCTGAAAAGAACGTGCGGAACTTCTGCACCGTCACGCCTGCAGGCAGTTCAAACTCCTTGTCATCTACGGGACGTTCCTCTATCTTGGTTACCACCTCACTTTGATAGAGGTTACTGTGAACCCTGGAGAATTTCACCCTGTCTGCAACTTTCAGATCGCTTACCATCTTCATGACCATCCCTTCAACAGGGAAATGGTCATTGTCGCCAAATTTCTGCCAAATGCTATCTGTACGCCAATTAGGACACACAGCATAGCGGTAGCCTATGGTGGTGAGCGTCTGCCTGTCTGTAGGCAAAGACAATATACCCACCTTGAAATTCTGGTCAACCTCCTGTGTACCTTCATATATATCGCAAGTATAGCCTTGAATCACGACCGTCTCGTCAGTCTTGTGAAACTCAAACTTCTTGGTTGCCCCCCACGCCGATGCTGACCTGCCAAGGGCGTATAGCTTATCAAGCGGATATTCTGCTGCCTTGTCCTGTCCGTCGTAATAGACTATGCAACGGTTTTGGTCGTACAACTGTATAATATGCCTGCAGAGGCGAGTATCATATATATGACGGCTGCCGTTTTTATAGACAAAGCGTTCGATATGTTTTCCCTTGTATTCGCCACCTCGACCATTGACCATGCTGGTACGCATTATCTCCCCTTCGAAGTAAGGCTTCTCATCCTGTGCCCAGCCATATTGTGTGACCAAGCACAGGATTGACATTAGTATATATTTTGTATAACACATATCGGTCTCTCTCTTTTTTTATTAGAATTTGTGTACAGCACGTGATGCTATCGGACTGGTCTTACGTGCACTGTAAGGATAAGTCTTCAGTGTTGGTGCAAACTCAAATGAGCCTTCTCTGTTCTTGCCGTTCACCAGGGCCTTGGCACGGCTTCCAGCCTTTTCCTTGAAGTATATAATGTTAACGTTTCCACCCTCTACCTCGGTAGAACAGTACATCATATTAAATACCGTAACAGCAAGTATGCCACCTATACGCGTTGTAAAGCCCTGATATGTGTCTTTTTTTATTTTACCACGGATTTCCTTTATCCTTTCATTCAGCGCCTTGAGCTTTTCCGAGTCTTGCGTTTCTCCGCCGTTGATAGCTATAACAAGGTCATAGAGCTCATTCTTTGCAGGGATATACCATCCGTCGCCAAGCTCGCGAGCCCACTTCATCAGTGGGAAATAATCCCATGTGATACCCGTTTCGTTGATGTACTTCTCTATCGCTTCCATGTTCTTCTGACCGTCATTCTCGTCAAAAGCCTCTGTATCAGTATAAACTGATTCGTGCGCCTTGTCTTTCTTCTTATTCACATAGCACCAGTCAGCAGGGCTGTCATCAAGTGACATCAGCAGACCATGCTGTCCGCTGTCATCTACTTTCACCACGATGCCTTTCAGGCCATTTACATCATATAGGTCGCCTACCTTATAGGTCTGAGCGTTAACCATCAGTGTGGAGGCTACCATTGCCACCAATGTCATCATAATCTTCTTCATAATGTTTAGGTTTTAAGTTAATAATAGGTTATATTTGAATATTTTTTTTCGCATCATTTCTCCCCCACTACGATGAGGCAACGTCCGAGTCCTCTGTTCACCACCTTGCAGGTGATTTGGTAGGGAGCCGCCTTGAGGTAGTTACGTAGTTGACGGGCGAAAGCCTCTGCATCCATCGGCATACCGTTGGGTTTATACACTGGTATGCGTACCTGGTCGTAAAGCAGGTGGTTCTCTGTGGCTTCGCTCTTATTGAAGCGGTGCTCCACGGTGTTCTCCTCCATCCAACGGTCTATAATCTCGGAGAGTTCCACACCACCATACTCCGTCTCAAAATCCTGCCACGTATCACTATCAGGCACCTGCAACTCTATGATCACCTCACGACCGTTGGTCAGCAGGTCGTCAAAGTGCTGCTGTAACTGTGCAGTGAAGTTATCCATGTTATTCTGCACTGCTTCTTCGAGCAAGATAGGCAATTCTGCCGAGAACGACGGTGCCCCTGTTCCCTCGGCACCTGCCACCTGCTTATTGCTGTAGGCATCGAGACCGCGGAGGTTATAGGTGATGGAGCGTTTCGGTCCTCTGGTGTTCACTCCCCAGTCTATCTCCAGTATGATGTCAGCCTTTGCCACTCTGCGCAGCTGATCAGCAGGGCTCTCATAAAGTGCCGCCCCCGTAGTCTTGGTGCGCAGTGCGCTGTTCTCTGCTGCTACGGTCTGCATCGACTTAGTGGTCTGCGATAGATCCTGCAGCGGAAAGCCCTTGTCGGCCATCAGTATATTAATCTTCGAGATGACGTTCATGAGGTCACGGCTGCTCTGTATGGCACGCTTGTAGTCGGGAACTATTTCCTCCGTTCCATTATTGTCAAACTTCATGGTGTAGCCATTCTCGTTGCACCACACATCACTGGGCACCACCATCAGTCGTGGTTTCTTTGCTTGGGCACTTACCGAACTGACAATTGTGCATTGACAATTGAAAATTATAATTAGCGTCGCTATGATTATTCTTCTTACCATGATTAAAACTGTGAACTGTGAATTGTCAGAACCCCGATGACAGGCCTCGTATCACACCATCCTTTTCTAAGTCACGGCGCAGTTTATCCTTCGCCACACTCACTGCTCCTGTCACCTTATATTGTTTACCCACGCGAGCGGTCTTCATCGAACCGCTAACAAATGAAGCATAGTTGACATAACTACGGCTTTCGAAAAAACTTTTGTAATAATCCTCATGCTGCTGTTCCTGTGTGGCGCTGCCCGTCAACGGACGCTGCGATGTACAACCCTGACCACCCGTAAAGCCACGAAACAGCACACCATGAACGGCACACCTCATCACTACATCCTCGCTTATCTGGTTCGCCTTATCTACGCAGGTAGAGACCTCCACGAGGTAATGTCCCTGAGTGCCCGAGCCAGCACACCGTATCTCGTAAGTCAAGGGCTCAGCCTTCGCTGGTTTCTTTGCACATATTGGCATAGAAACAAACAGCAACAAAGTTGCGATGATGAGGGTCAGATTATATGGTTTATTCATAAGCATTAAGTTTCCAAGAACATTTTTTAGGTTAGGTAGATGCCACAAAGTTAACTATTTTTTTGAAATAAACAAAGAAAAATATAAAAAAAGAAAAAAGATAAGCAGAAAAAAGCACGAAAAAGGATTTATCGAAATAAAAGGCATACTTCACTGCACGTTCCATAAATAACAACTAACGAACTGAATGTCGGATTGTTACGCTAACGAAACACATCGAGAGAGGTTGCATTTGGTTCCATTGGTTTGCATCAATCCTTAAAGATATCCTTTTAGAGGCGAAAAGGTATCCTTTTAGCCCCTAAAACATATCCTTTTAGGAGCTAAAAGGATATGTTTTAGGTAGCAATTGACCAATCTGAAAAATTGTAACGTAATGAAACCTACACTTGGAGGTTTCATTACGCTGATTCCCTGATACTCAGAGTGATAGCACAAAACTATTGAACATGCAACATACTTATCTTATATGCCATGCCATAGGAGTATTTTTTATGTTCATAACCCAGTACCCTCAATGCCTTGCCGCACTCGGTGCTGGTGCTACGATTGATTTTTACGGTAGGGAAACGGCTCATGAGTGTGTGCATGATGTCGTTGACAGTCACGTAGGGGGCACTGTCGGGCACCTCAGCAGCAGGCATGTAGATGAGACGCAACATCGTCTCATAGTCGGTGACCTGCTGATAACGGGCGTTTTGCTTCATCAGTCGCTCATTGTCGGCATCATTAAACCAGTAGCGCACTGCCCTACCCTCAAGCTCATGGAGCAACTGGGCATACACCTGGGAGTGGTTGATGGTGCCGCCATTATCGACTTTGTCGGCATAGACGCATAGGAAACGGCGCGAGCCAGTGGCATCAACGAGCGGGCATCGACAGTTGGTGGTGGCAATGAACGAGGCGTAACGTTGCCTCTGCTCTATCACCTTGCCGTATGGGGGACGTAGTTTCACGTCGTGCTTGGAGATGAGGTACTTCAATACGGGCTGCTGACGGCGTGACATCGCATCAAACTCATCAATGTTGATGAGTGCCAGCGATGACATGGCAATATAGATGTCATTGTCATTTTTCATCGACAGGCGGTCGTTGTAGTACCTCTGCAACACTTCTGGCAGCAGGCGACGGCAGAAGGTGGTCTTGCCCGAGCCCTGCGGACCGATGAGCAGGGGCACTATAGCATTGCCGTGCTCTCTATTGCAGTTTAGCCACTGCGCCACCATGGAGAGCATCCAGCGGTGGAAGTCATCTGTCCAGTGTCTATCATCGGTCTTCACCCTTGCAGCAAGCGGCGTGATGCGGTCTTTGCCGTCCCAACGTGGCAGGTGGGTCATGTAGTCTCTTAGAGGCTCATACTGCGGTATCAGCGTACTGTCGATGTAACGGTCGAGGTCTTTGTCCCACGAATCGACACCTGCCTTCAGCGCATTGATAGCCATCGTGTTGCGCATCTTTTGGTCAAGTTCGGCGTAGTCGTACAGCCCTCCTACGTGTTTGTACTCAGGCACGCCAGTCATCACGTTGAACCGCAACTGATAGTGCTGTCTCATGTACGCCTCTGTGCGAAATGCCAGCAAGGCGGACTTGCGCATGTACTTCATCGGCATCGTGCCAAGCACTTTGTCAAGGTAAGCAGTATTAAATGCAGCCTTGATAGCATCGGGGTGCATTTCGCTGAATATAGGCTGGAAACCTGCCATACGCACGGAGAACTCCTCCGAGAGTCCCATCTCACGGCAACCGCCAGCAAGTCCCTCAAGCACTGCCGTAGCATACATCTTTTCATGTTTCACGCCACCGCCATTATCATTATCCATAATCATGGAGCGATACCTCTCCATCTTATCGTTGAGACAGGCATGAAATCTCGTTACCCTACTGTCGTGCTCACTCATACCAGGCACCTCGTTAGTAATGTTGTAATCTTGTGTCTTCATAGTCACTTAATGTGATTTTACAGGTTAATATAAGGTTAATAGTAAAAAATGACTTCATAGTCAATTATGCAATGCAAAGGTAATACATTTTTCATCCAAATGCAAGTGTTTTGACAAAAAAGCACACAAAAAAAAGAGCCTCAGTCTAAGTGACTGAAGCTCTCTCGTTGCATTTCTGCTTTTCTAAAAAGAAGGCGGCCTCCTACTCTCCCACATTGCATTGCAGTACCATCGGCGCAAGCGGGCTTAACTTCTCTGTTCGGAATGGGAAGAGGTGGAACCCCGCCGCAATAACCACCTAATGTAAGTTATTGACAAATTGGACAA
>JAGCPC010000029.1 GCA_017642485.1 Prevotella sp.
CATAGTGGTAGTGATGGTGATGAGACTGTTGACACCTGCTGCATTGAGCACTACAAACCAGATGGCGATGTCAAGCAAGCCGAGACCTACCACCGTCAGACCCATAACGGCGCCAGAGCGGAAAGCCACCTTCAGTCCAGCGTCAAGACTCTGACGTGCTGCGTTTGCCGTACGTGCAGAAGCGTATGTGGCGGTCTTCATACCGAAGAAGCCAGCCAAACCAGAGAAGAAACCGCCAGTGAGGAATGCGAATGGTACCCACGGATTCTGCAACTGGAAACCGTAAGCCATCACTGAGAATATGATAGCCAGTACGATAAATACTATCGTTACTACCTTGTACTGCTGCTTGAGGTAAGCCATAGCACCCTTGCGGACGTGCTCGGCAATCTCCTTCATGCGGTCAGTACCCTCGTCTGCCTTCTTCATCTGCAGGAAGAAGTACAGTGCCATACCCAATGACACCAGTGATGCCACAGGTACAAGCCAGAATACACTTGGAATGTTCATGATTTTGTTTGTCGTTTATTTAGTTAGTAAATTGAAATCCTGAAGTAATTTATGCAAAATTACAAAAAAACTTTCATTCTGAAAAGTAAAACATTCTAAAAATTTTGTTATGTCAAGGAAAATGGTTAATTTTGTGGCAGAAATAACAAAATAAACGATGTCAGATAACAAAGAGAATACAGTTAGTTTGCAAAGCTCATCACGCGTTACTCACAAACGCCCTGACGTGCTGGAGTGCGACGTGGTACGCTTTCAGAATGAGAAAGAGAAGTGGATGGCGTTCGTAGGACTGCTTGACGGCAAGCCATACGAGATATTCACTGGTTTGCAGGATGACGACGAGGGTATCATACTACCTAAGAGCGTCAATACTGGCAAGATCATCAAGCATGTCAATGCTGATGGCACCAAGCGTTACGACTTCCAGTTTGAAAACCGCCGTGGCTACAAGACCACCGTCGAGGGACTCAGCGAGAAGTTTAACCCTATATATTGGAACTATGCCAAACTCATCTCAGGGGTATTGCGTTACGGCATGCCGATAGAGAATGTCATAAAACTGGTATCGTCACTCGAGATGGACGGAGGCATCGATACATGGGCTAACGGTGTGGTGAGAGCCTTGAAGAAATACATCGATGACAAGGCGGAGTAAACCACTGAGCATGCCTCAAGAACTCTGATAGAAAACAACACACACAGACACAATCGCAATGAAAAACATCATCCTTATGCTGCTCCTGCTTGCAACATGCACAGTAGCAGAGGCGCAGCAGGGTGACTGGCAACAGTTTCTCGCAGAACTATATGAAAATGACGAAGAGGCTGTCCTGTCAATGGAAGATGCTTACGAGCACCTTACCGAATTGGCAGGACAGCCTCTTGATATCAATACGGTGGAGCAGGAAGACCTGTTGCAGATACCTGGCCTCAACCCCGAACAAATCAACGATATACTGGAATACCGCCATCGCTATGGCCGCTTGCGCTCCATGGAAGAATTGGCGATGATAGAGAGTATCGGTCCACGTATGAGGCTGTACTTGTCAAACTTCCTGACTGTCGAGGACCTTTATTCCCAACCTTGGTATAAAGGGAAGAGACTCAAGGAGAGTCTGCATCATCTGCAACATCAGATAGCCCTGACCATGCAGACCCCTACATACTATCGTGCAGGCGATATGAGGGCACCAGTGCGTACATGGTTGGGTGATAATAAGTATGCAGGGAAATATCTTGGTGATCCTGTGAAACATTCTGTGCGCTACTCTGTGAGCATGGATAAGCATGTGGTGCTTAACCTAACGGGAAGCAAGACGGCGGGTGAACCGTTTGGCGGAGAGCACAACAGATATGGATATGACTGCTATGCATATAACCTGAGCATAAGACAGTTGGGGGTGTTCAGACAGATAATAGTAGGACAGTTTCGTGGGCAGTTTGGCATGGGACTGACCCTCAACAACAATTTCACCATAGGCAAACAAGGCATGTTGTCGTCGATGGGCAGGCGACTGTCCGTGTTTACGCCACACAGCAGCACGAGCGATAGCAAGCACTTCCAGGGACTGGCCACGACGGTGGCACTGACGCGACGTATGGCCCTTGCCGCCTTCTTGTCTTACCGAAAGATTGATGCCACGCTCAACAAGGACAGTACGATATCAACAATCCTCACTTCGGGGTACCATCGTACCCTCACGGAGATGAATAAGAAAAACAATGCTGCACAGATGACGACGGGCGTACATATAGGCTACGAACATCCTTCATGGGGAGCGGGAGTCAGCGCAGTTTATACCTGGCTAAACAGAAATATCAACCCCACATATTCAAAAAATAATGTTGTCAGTAAGGGAAAGATGTATCGTCTGTACTATCCTCGTGGCGACAGATTCTGGAATATAGGCATAGACTACCACTACCGTTGGCGCGAACTGTCACTGAGTGGTGAGACGGCAACGGATAATGAGCTCAATCTCGCAACAGTCAACTCTGCTACGTGGCGCTCGCCATGGCGTATCACCTTCATGGCACTGCAACGCTACTACAGTTACCAGTATAATGCTCTCTATGGCAGCAGTTTCGGAGAAAGCGGCGTGGTGAAAAATGAGAGTGGACTATACATCGGTGCTCAGTGGTCTGCGAGGCACAACCTCACACTGGATGTCTATTCGGACATAGCATACTTCCCGTGGCTGAAATATCGCGTCTCCAACTCCTCATACTCATGGGACAACAGTCTGACGGGAACACTGTCAAAGGATAAATGGATATTCTCACTGCGCTATCGCATCAAGATGAGGCAGGGCGACAAGACTGTCAACAGTCAAAAGAGGCTCATAACAAAAACCGATCAGCATCTGCGCTTTCTCGCAGTGCTGAACGGTGATAGATGGAATACACGCACACACATGGAGGCGTGTGCACTTTCGTTTGATAACAAGAGCAAGGGTTTTATCCTCGCACAGTCGGTAGGATATCAGTTTTCTGTCATTTCATCGGATAAGACAGTACGGCAGAACTTCCGAGAAAAGGATAAAGACACGGGAAAACTGCAGTTGTATGCCCTTGCGGCGTGGTTTAATACTGATGACTACGACTCACGGCTATACACCTATGAGCGTGGCATGCGTTACTCCTTTGGCTCTACATCATATTACGGGAAAGGCATACACGCTGCCTTTATGACGAAATACGTACTTGCCAACTGGTGTACAGCACTGTGCAAGATAGCCCACACTCGCTATTTTGACCGCAGTGTCATAGGTACTGCTGAACGCATGATTTTCTCACCTTATTGCACGGACATAGACCTGCAACTGCTGTTTAAATTGTAGGTGGTCAGTGTGGCTTCGCCCCTTAGTTTGTTTGTACCTTACGCCACTGTAAGTCTCCACGATAGGGTAGGAGGGCGGACTTGAGCACAATCTTCTGACCTATGGGCGACTGAAGGAAGTTGGCAAAGCCAACGGGCAGTCCGTGGTATGGGTCAACAAGCAGAGCATATACCGTGCGAGCGAAAGGATATCTGCCGTCGAGCAAGTATAGCTGATATGGCTTCCATGAGTTCATCTCGCCAGCCTTGGCACCTGGTACGGAACATACGTTCATCACCTGTATGTTCTTCTTAAAGGTGACGTTGGTGGTGTCGCGCTTGTCGTTGAGCCAGTTGCTACCGATGATGCCTATGGCATTCTTTGTCTTCTCTACATAGTTGATGACCTCGGCGCTTGTTTTAGCAGCGGTGATGTTCTTGCTGTTGATAGGTTTGCCGTCGAGTATGGAGTCAACGGCCCAATGGACTGCTGCTGACTTGTTGTTGTCAAAGACGACATCTATCTCACCGAGACGTGAGCCTGGGTTGACCTGATTCCATTGTGTCACCTGGCCTGAGAGTATCTTCTTTATGTCATCAACGTGTATGCAAGAGTCCACATTCTCCTTATTTATAATAAAGGCGAGACCGTCGTATCCGAGGGGGAAATAGCGTGGCTGCAGACCATTGGAGCGGAAGTAGTTGAGTTCCTTCTCGCTGAAATTGCGTGCTGTGATGATGAGGTGTACCTCCTGCTTCATCAGCGCATTCATCTCATCAAGTTCGTTGGTGTATATTGGTGTCACCTCGGCATTGGGATAGGTGGCATGAAAGACTTGCAGTTCCTCGTCTATGATGGGACTGAAACTCTCATCGCTCATGATTGTAGCCTTGCCAGAGGCGTAGGTGTCGGTACGTGCGTTGGGGTTCTTCTTGCCACATGATACGATGGCAAGGAGCAACAAAACTGAAAACTGAAGACTGAAGATTGAAAATATAGACTTACGCATAGTGAACAGGTTCAAGGGTTCGAAGGGAAATTAAAAGAAAAAGAGAAGAGCAGGGGATCAAACCCCATAAGGAGTTTTTCGTCCTGCTCTTCATCTGATATTCAATTTATAGTAACTATAGTATCTATAGTATCTATAGGAACTATATACTTTACTTAGTTTACTGAAGCTTGAAGGTTACAGGCAGTGTGAACTTCACACGGCATGCAGAGCCATTCTGCTTACCAGGGATCCATCGTGGCATTGAGTTGATGACGCGTACTGCCTCCTTATCGAGTGATGGGTCAACTGAACGTGCTACGTGTGTAGCAGTGATAGAACCATCCTTCTCTACGATGAAGGTACATATTACACGACCTTGAATACCATTCTCCTCAGCTACTACAGGATACTTGATGTGGCTTGAGAGGTACTGCATGAGAGCACCCATGCCGCCAGGGAAGGAAGGCATCTGTTCTACAACGTCGAATATCTTCGTCTCTTCCTCCTTTGGCTTCTCAGCTTCCTGTACGATGATTTCCTTAGCCTTGAGCACCTCAGCACCCTCATCGTTACCCTTTACGTCGAAAGAACCGATGGCGGTCTTTGTCTGCAAGAGTTCTTCCTGTGACTTAAGCTCGTCCTCTGGGCGTACCTCAGAGTCCTTCTTAATAACAGGTGGGGTGAAGGCGATAGATGACTTCACACGTTCTACAACCTGTGCTTTCTCTACCTTTGGTGCCTCAGCCTTACGCTCTACCTTAGCTTCCTTCTTCTGCTCGAGGAGTGATGCCTCCATCTCAGCTTCGAAGCGAGCCTTCTGAGCTTCCTGATAAGAGTTGTATGCTGAAAGTCCTATGTATGCCAATGCAGCAACAGCAGCAACGAACACCATAGCCCAGATGTTACGCTTGCTGGTATTTCTGCGCAACTGGTAAGCACCATAGGCCTGATTGCGACCGTCAAACACGAGATCGGTCCAATCATTGGAAATAAGATCTATTTTAGACATAGTTCTGTTTCTTTTTATGGTTTAACATTTTGTCACCGCAGACTCTTACTCTACGCCGGCAGCCTTGAGAAGGCGTGTGTCGTCGTCGTTAATCTGGTCAATGACATACTTACCTATAGCGCATATCTGCATTTCGTCAAGAGCGTCAACGAGGTTCTTGTATGAAGCCTTGTCGGTTGCCTTGATGATGATGGTCAGAGTAGGTATCTTTCCGCCTTCAAGTTCACCATTCTTGATCTTGTTAAGACGCTGGTTATAGACTGAGTCTTCCATAGTCTTGTCCTTGGCACGCTCTGCGTCGAGGACAGCCTTGGCAGCCTTGATGTTCTTAACAGGGGTGTAACCCTCCTCTGTCTTGTGGTTGATGAGCACGTCACGGATACCCTGTGCACCCCATGTTGTCTTCTTCAGACAAGCTGGATTGTCATACTCAGGAATACCATCTACGTGATAGATAGCGTCATTACCTGCAAGATAGAGAGTAATGGTGTGTGATGCTTTAGCGGCAGACTTGTCTGCGTCAGATACGTTCTTATCGTTACTTGGCATCGTCAGCTGCATAGACTGAGGTTTGCTCAGAGAGGTACACAGCATGAAGAAGGTAATAAGCAACATCATCATATCTACCATCGGAGTAAAGTCCACACGAGTCTGGGCTTTCTTCTGGCGGCTTTTCTTTTTCTGTGCCATATTATTCCTCCTTCTTTAAGTTGGTGATAAGATAGTAACGGTTCTCACTCATGTCCTGCATCTCAGACATCATCTTCTTGATTACCTTGTAAGGTGTATCAGCGTCAGCCTTGATAGCAATCTTCATGTCGCTGCCGAATGAAGAGCTGCGTGCTGCGTCAACCCAAAGCTGGAATTCACTCATTCCGCCATCAATAGAGTCTGTTGGGATACCGAGTTCTTTCTGATATTCGTTGATTTCAGAAGACTCGTGCTTGAGGACATCAGACATTTTAGCTACTGGTGCACCGAAAGATGCGAGGGCAACGAAGTTCTTCTCCTGCAGAGGAGAGAGGTTCAGCGATGTCACTGTACCCTTGAAGTTGTCGAGCATCTCGCGCATGTAACCAGGCTTATCAAGACCGATGAATATCCTGCCTTCCTTATCGCAAAGGATCTGCAGCACCTCGGTCTCTGGAACTTTGATCTCTGACACTGAACCAGGCGTATTGACCTTTACTGCCTCATTCTTCACGAACGTAGATGTCAGCATGAAGAAGGTAAGCAGAAGGACCATAACGTCTGACATAGGTGTCATGTCAATCCAGACGTCGGCTTTCTTGATTTTTACTTTACCCATAGTGATAAAAGTTTTAAAGGGTTAGTAAAAAAGATTAAGCCTCTTCTGTGTGGTTAGCCTCGTATGTCTTAGAGATAGTGTAACCAACCTCGTCAAGAGCGTATGTAAGCTTGTCGATCTTGTTAGAGTAGAAGTTGTAAGCGATAACGGCTACCCATGATGTCAAGATACCAGAAGCTGTGTTTACGAGGGCCTCAGAAATACCGGTAGAGAGCTCGAGAGAGTCACCACCACCACCTGCTGCGAGGGCTGCGAATGACTTGATCATACCTACAACGGTTCCGAAGAGAGCGGTAAGTGTACCCAGTGTTACGAGAGTAGCGAGGATAGGCATGTTCATCTGCAGTGTAGGCATCTCAAGCTGTACTGCCTCTTCGTGAGCCTGCTGGATCTTAGAAACCTTCTGCTCCTTCTTGAGACCAGATGTAGCTTCCATCTCCTTGTAAGCCTTGAGAGAAGCTGTAACAACGTTGCCTACAACACCCTGCTGCTTGTCGCAGAGCTGCTGAGCCTTGTCGATGTCGCCAGTAGCGAGAGCTGCCTTAACGTCAGCAACGAACTTAGCGAGCTTGCCCTTACCGTTAGCGTTGCCAAGTGCAAGTGAACGCTCTACAGAGAGTGCGATAGCGGTGAAGAGAAGAGTGATGATGACAGGAACGACGATACCACCCTTATAGATAGTACCAAGAAGGTTACCTGGAAGAGGTGCGTTAGCGTTGTCACCACCCTGGAAGTTTGATGGGTTACCGAGCACGAACTGATAGAAGCATACACCTGCGATGAAACAGAGTACGATGATCCAAATCGCGTTGCGAACACCCTGGAAGCCCTGCTTCTTAGCAGGAGCTGCTTTCTGTGAATTTGCCATAATTGTTGTTAGTTAGATTAATTTATTAAATAATGGATTAAGTTATAAAATCGACTATGTTACTATAGTATATGTAGTAAATAAGGTACGTGCGCAATAACCTGATGTTTTTTTTATCATTGTGGAGCAAAGTTAGCAAATAATGCGGACTTAACACTCGGTTTAAGAACTTTTAACACAAAAAAGTTGTTAGTGAAGTCTTGCACAGCACTCCTTGATACGCTTCATGGCCTCGCGTATGTTGTCATCGCTGGTAGCATAACTCATACGGAAACACTCGGGGTCGCCAAAGGCGTCACCGCCTACTGTTGCCACATGGCCTACCTCCAGCAGATACATGGCGAAGTCGTTGGTGTCGTTGATGACACGCTCGCCGTCGGTCTTGCCGAGGTAGCTCTTACATTTTGGGAATACGTAGAAGGCACCGTCGGGATTGTTGACCTCGAGACCTGGTATCTCCTTTACCAAACTTACGATGAGGTTGCGACGACGTTCAAAGGCCTGACGCATATCCTCAACGCACTGCTGTGATGCTGTATATGCCTCTAC
This sequence comes from Prevotella sp., assembly GCA_017642485.1. Classification (GTDB taxonomy): domain Bacteria; phylum Bacteroidota; class Bacteroidia; order Bacteroidales; family Bacteroidaceae; genus Prevotella. The sequence continues at coordinate 8,056 of JAGCPC010000029.1, forward strand.
TGCTGCCTTCTGGCTTACTGAGCATGGACCAGAGGTATATTGTCCCTGTAGTTTGTTACAGCCCTTGATGATCCACTCAGGTGCTGCCATGTATCCTATTCTCCAACCTGTCATGGCGTATGCCTTGCTGACACCATTGATGATGATGGCACGCTCCTTCATGCCGGGGAACTGTGCTATAGACTCATGTTTGCCTACGTAGTTGATGTGTTCGTATATCTCATCGGCGAGCACGTAGAGGTCTTCATGCTTCAGTATCACCTCTGCCAGAGCTGCAAGTTCGGCCTTGCTATATACCGAACCCGTAGGGTTGGATGGCGAACAGAGTATCAGCATACGTGTCTTGGGGGTTATGGCAGCCTCGAGCTGCTCTGGTGTTATCTTGAAGTTCTGCTCATAGCGTGCAGGGATATGCACTGGTGTGCCACCTGCAAGCAGTACCATCTGTGGATATGATACCCAGTATGGTGTGGGAACGATTACCTCGTCGCCGTCGTCAACGAGTGCCATTACGGCATTGCAAACGGCCTGCTTTGCACCGTTGCTGACAAGTATCTCGGAAGACTTGTAGTCAAGTCCGTTCTCATTCTTCAGTTTTGCTACTACTGCATCGCGCAGGTCGGCATATCCTGGTACGGGTGAGTACTTGGACCAGTTGTTGTCAACGGCGTCTTTTGCTGCCTCCTTTATGTGGTCGGGTGTATTGAAATCGGGTTCGCCTACGCTGAGGTTTATTACGTCGATGCCTGCTGCCTTCATCTCACCGCTCTTCTGTGACATGGCGAGAGTTGCTGAAGGTGCCAATCTGTTTAATCTGCTGGATAAATGTCCCATTGTTTTTATCTTTGTTTCGAATAGTGTTGCAAAATTACGAAAATTATTGCAATTCCGAAAACTTTTGATACCTTTTTTGTACTTTTAACTTACGAAATGTCGTTCAGACGCCCTATCATCTGTTCATTGACGCTGGTTATCTGTCGGAGGTCGCGGTACAGGCGCAGTCGGAAGCGACACATGCGGATATACAGTGCTATGCCTACGGGCAGTATGATGGCTGCTACGATGTTGAGCCATTTGCGGTCAAAGGGGCGTGTGTGAGCCTTTTCCGACACTACGGGGTATCGGTTGAGGTAGCTGAGCACATACCTGTCGCGTGTGTTGCTGAGGTCGTCAATGATGTCCTCGAGGTCTGTCGCCATGCGTTCTACCTCATTGTCGGGCACGTACTTGAAGAATACGTTGACGGGGTTAGGCAGGTGCATGAGATGGTGCTCCTCTGAGTAGCGCTCTATCTGTTGGCTTAGCGTGCTGAGGCGCTGGGCATCGCGTTTGTAGTCGGGGTCATTGATGATGACCTCCTTTGATGCCACGTGTCGCTTGAAGCGTAGGCCGAGCAGGTGCATGAAGAAGTTGCGGTAGGCATCCATGTTAAACACCATGGAGTCCTTGTTGGCCTTGTAGGTGACAAAGATGGCGAGAGGCGTCAGTACGCATGGCGACAGTCCCTTGCCGAATGCTATGGTCCACGTTCCCTGGCGTGCCATCTTGAATCCGGTGTTGTCGAGTATGAAGAACAGGATATACACCAGGACGGAGATTATTATGGGCACTCCCAGTCCGCCCTTGCGTATGATGGCTCCGAGTGATGCTCCGATGAAGAAGAATATGATGACGGTGAATGAGAGTGTGAATTTGTTGATGCGTTCGATGGCAAACTCACGTTTCAGTTCGTGCATATCCTTAGATATGTATCCGCGGAACTCCATATCCATCTTCACCCTCTCGATGTCGGTGCTCGCCAACTGCAGCACATCGCGCTGTTTCTCTATCGGCAGTTTGCTATATATGGTATCGAGGTCTATGGACGCCTGTTCTCCTTTGGCTACAAGTCGTAGCGAGTCATGCCGGCTCATAGTAGGGGTGGTAAAGACGTGAGTCTTCATCTCTGCCGCTAAGCTCTGTCCCATGCTGTCGGTGATGTGTTGCATGGAGTCGATGCGCTCGGTTAACTTCAGTACTGAGTTGGCGCTGGCATCCTGTGCATCGGTGTTGGTGATGTTGAGGCCGTCATCGAAATTGAGTATTATGACCTTTTCGACAAATGACTCCCTGCGGTATGGTATCTCAGCCTGTCCGCCAGTTTCCTGCGAACGCAGGTTTTCAAACCACTCACCGCTGTACAGCGACAGTTTGAGGTGCTCCTTGTCGGCGGTGGACTGCAGCATGCCTGAGTCAGCAAGTATTATGGCGGCATCGTCAAAGGAGTTTGTGATGCGGTATATCATCACCCCATAGAGCATGCCGGTCTCCATGTCTTTCTTCTGTACGTAGAGGTTGCAGTTGGGTATGCCGTTGTAGAATATCCCCTCGGGTATCTCCAGTTCCGGACTTTTCTGCCTCATGGCCATCATCAACTGTCGCAGTCGGCTGTTGGCACGTGGTCCGATATCGTTCTGGAAGACAAATGACAGACCTGCTATGACGACGGAGAATACGATGAGTGACCTGATACATTTCACAAGGGGTATGCCTGCCGCCTTGATGGCTGTCAGCTCCATGCTCTCACCCAGGTTGCCCATGGTGATGAGTGAGGCGAGGAGTATGGCGAGAGGCAGTGCCTGGGGCACCAGCATAAGCGCCATATACCAGAAAAACTGTGCCAGCACCTCCATCGACAGTCCTTTGCCTATGAGGTCGTCGATAAATCGCCACACAAACTGCATCATCAGCACGAACAGGCATATGCAGAACGCGCCGATGAAAAGCAGCATAAACTGCTTCAGCATGAATATGTCGAGTCTTCTGGGTCTCAGCACAGCTTATTTTTGCTTACCTTTTTACACCGTTTTGGAAAACATATCCTTTTAGGGGCTAAAAGTTATCCTTTTGAGGGCTAAAACATATCCTTTTAGAAGCCAAAAGGATATGTTTTAGTAACTACCTCTATTTGTGGCGGTTAGCACGCTGTTTTCGGTATTTGGCTTTTTGCATTGCCGAACCGCTGCCGTGTGCTCCCGTCACATACTTTTTCTTCTTCGCCTTGGTCTTAACCTTGTCGTCCTGTTTCGGCTTGTCGCCTCCGCGTCCAAAGTTAATACCGTTCAGCAGTATGTCATCAAAATCACTCATGATCAAATTGAAAGTTGAAAAATGAAAATTGAAAATTATGATTACTATTTACTATCTGTACCTTATAAACCGTTACTTTTGGTTGTTTTTATTATTGAGGTCAGCAATGATATAATCTCTCTGACATCCTTATTTATAGAATCTTTCTCTATATCTGACAAATATTGTCCTTGATGTAGCATCTTAATCCAATATGTTGTTTCGTCAGCTTCTTTAAGTGCTATGTTGAGTTTATTTACAAAATCAGCTCTGCTCTGTGCGTTTCTGCTTTCAGCAATATTCGCGCCTATACTTGTTCCGCAGCGACTTAGTTGATTAACCCACGCCTTCTCAATATTACTTTTTCCCCTCAAATAAACTATCAGTTTTACCATTCGCTCCATCAGGAGGTCTGTCTTTATCTGGAGAGGGTTAGGTTTCCTGTTCAGCATAAGGTAATCATAATTTTCAATTCTCAACTCTCAATTTTCAATTTTCATCATTGATTTCACA
>JAGCPC010000030.1 GCA_017642485.1 Prevotella sp.
AGGAGATGTCAATGCAGCCAAGCTTGTAATGTCAATGATAGCTGAAGACATTCAGCATGAAGAACTTAAACTTAAGCAGAAAGAGTTTAAACTTAAAGCTGATTCAAAGAAGGAAGATGAAAATGAAACCCTTCAGAAACTTGATGAAGTCCTTGATAAGATGACAGGCGGTGAAGAGTAATGTCTTTCTCGCCTATGCAGAAGGAATACTTTAAAAACGCAACACACCGCTGGAACGTCAAGAGCGGTGCCACACGTAGCGGTAAGACGTATATGGACTATTTCCTTATACCAAAGCGCTTACGGGCGGTGTCGGGCAAGGACGGCCTCTCAGTGCTGATGGGCAATACAAGAGGAACGCTGACAAGAAACATCATAGAACCTCTCCAGAACATCTGGGGTACCAGACTGGTCTCCTCCATACGGTCTGACAATACCGCAGTGCTCTTCGGAGAGAAAGTCTTCTGTCTTGGTGCCGATAAAGTCACTCAGGTGGACAGGCTCCGAGGTTCAAGTATCAAGTACTGCTATGGCGACGAAGTCGTGACATGGAACGAAGAAGTCTTTACCATGCTGAAATCACGACTCGACAAGCCATACAGTATGTTTGACGGTACCTGCAACCCGGAAGGAAGGAACCACTGGTTCAAAGCCTTCCTTGACAGTAAAGCTGATATTTACAGACAGGATTATACCATTTACGATAATCCGTTCCTCTCACCAGAATTCGTTTCCGCTCTTGAAACTGAATATGCCGGAACTGTCTATTTTGACAGGTACATAAAAGGTCTCTGGGTAAATGCAGAAGGCCTTGTATACAGCATGTTCAGAGAGGACGTTCATATCGTGGCAAGAGAGCAGGTCGAGCGCCTGTTCCTTCCTGTATACTATGTCAGCTGTGACTACGGTACGCTTAATGCGACCGTATTCCTCCTGTGGCATAAGCTGTCTGACGGTCGCTGGTATCTCGAAAAGGAGTATTACTACTCCGGAAGGAAAGAGATCCGGAACAAGACAGACAGCGAGTATGCAGATGATCTTGAACGTTTCCTCGGCGGAAATGATGTCATGGCGATGATAGTTGACCCTTCTGCAGCGTCTTTTATAGCGGAGCTGAAGAAGAGAAACGTCAGAGTGCTGAAGGCGAGGAATGATGTACTTGACGGCATCAGATACACCGCATCGCTGTTAAACCAGGACAGGATCCTGATCAGCCCGTCATGCAAGGAAACAATAAATGAATTCAGCTGCTACCGGTGGGACGAGTCCAAGCTTGAAGATACAGTCATCAAGGACAACGACCACTGTATGGATGCAATGAGATACTTCGCATATACTGTACTCGACAAGAGGAAAGTCGGTACAAGAAAAATCACACTGTAGGAGGTGCGAATATGTTTACAGTATCAAGAGATACAGAGATCACACCACTGCTTATGTGTGATTACATAAAAATACATAATCAGCGTGCCGCAAAGCTTGACGTGCTTCACAGGTACTACACCGGCGAGCACGATATACTTAAAAGGGTCAAGAAGGCATCGCTTGCAAATAACAAGGTCGTGGTAAACCACGCAAAATACATCAGCCTTATATCTGCCGGTTATATGTGCGGCTCTCCGGTAACATACCAGAGCAAGACCAACCAGAACCTTGACGAGCTCAACAGCTGGGTGGAAGAAGCAGAACTTGCTACTCAGGACATGGATATGGCAACAGGCCAGAGCATATTCGGTGTAGCATACGAGCTCGCATACGGCGGTGAAGATGAAGACGGAAACGCTATGCTGAAGCTTGCGACTATTGATCCTCGTGACGCTTTTGTGGTATACGAAAACAACGTCACATACAGGCCAATGGCTGCGTGCTATTACTATCCGAGACATAACATAGCGAATCAGGAGCTTGAAGGCTATGACTGTGTTGTGATCACATATAAAAAG
>JAGCPC010000031.1 GCA_017642485.1 Prevotella sp.
AAAGTGCCCACTTATAGTCGCGTGAAGTCCTTTCCTGGCCTCTGGCTTTCATCTTCTCTATATGCTTACGAGCGTACATTGAGAACGATATACCATCTTTCCCTTTCTGAATATAGTCCACAATTTCCTTGACCGTCCAGTTCTGCGTGTCAATTCTATTCAGGATGTTGTAGTATCTAGCAATAACTTTGGAAGTCTGTTCCGCTACAAAAGGATCAATTACATCTTGTTTGTCCTTGCTCAGCCCCATGTCATCAACAATCCATGAAGTCCTGATGTATTGACTTTTGCGGTTTTGTGTAACTCGTATGTATACCACATACATTCCGTCCTTTCTTTGACGTAATACCTTTGCTTTGAAAAATGCCATAAATCTGTTTTATTAAAGTTAAACCTTATAATATATAATAACAAAAACAGATAAACGGCAGTATTCTTTTACCTATTGGCACACGGAATAGACAAGCACATTTTGCGTAAAACACGTGCAGAATGTGTTAAACAAATGTTGATTTTCTGCACTTTTTTGCCAAATCCCGGATTTTTTGAAAAATAAATAAAATTGGGATAAGCCTTTTATAATTAAAGACTTACCCCAATTAGTTGAAGTTCTATTTTATGTCGTCTTATTCTTCCAGAGCGCCCTGAGCGGCGGCGAGACGTGCTATAGGCACGCGGAATGGAGAACATGAAGCGTAGTTCATGCCTACACGGGCGCAGAACTTGACAGAGCTTGGTTCGCCACCATGCTCGCCACAGATGCCTGTGCGCAGGGTTGGACGAACGGCACGACCATTCTTTACTGCCATCTCGATGAGCTGACCTACACCTTCCTGGTCGAGAACCTGGAATGGGTCAACCTTCAGAATCTTCTTGTCGAGGTATGCAGGCAGGAAGCTTGCGATGTCGTCACGAGAGTAACCGTAGGTCATCTGCGTGAGGTCGTTGGTGCCGAATGAGAAGTACTCTGCCTCCTCAGCTATCTGAGCTGCAGTGAGGGCTGCACGTGGTATCTCTATCATAGTACCAATCTCAAACTCGAGTGATACACCAGCCTCGGCGAATACCTCCTCGGCGGTCTTCTTGATGATTTCCTTCTGCTGCTTGAGCTCAGCTACCGAACCAATCAGCGGAACCATGATTTCTGGATGTGGGTCATAGCCTTCCTTCTTCAGCTGACATGCTGCACCAAGGATGGCACGAGTCTGCATAGCGGTGATCTCAGGGAAGGTGATGCCCAGACGGCAACCACGGTGACCCAACATTGGGTTGTTCTCAGCCAGTGAGTTGACACGCTTCTGTATCTCAGCTATGCTTACGCCCATCTCGTCAGCCATAGTCTGCTGACCAGCGAGGTCGTGTGGCACAAACTCATGGAGTGGGGGATCGAGCAGTCGGATGTTGACATGTAGTCCGTCCATAGCCTTGAGTATGCCGTAGAAGTCATTCTTCTGGTAAGGCAGCAACTTGGCAAGAGCCTTCTCTCTGCCCTCTACTGAGTCGGCAAGTATCATCTCACGCATAGCCACGATCTTCTGGTCCTCAAAGAACATGTGCTCTGTACGTGTCAGTCCGATACCCTTGGCACCAAACTCGCGAGCTATCTGTGCGTCCTTTGGTGTGTCGGCATTGGTGCGCACCTGCATCTTGGTGTATTTGTCGCAGAGGTCCATGAGCGCCTTGAAGTCGCCTGAGAGCTCAGCAGCCTTGGTCTTTATCTCGCCAGCATACACCTGACCAGTGGTACCATTGAGTGATATGTAGTCACCTTCTTTATATACTATGCCCTCTATCTCTACTGTCTTAGCCTTATAGTCCACATTGATGGCGCCAGCACCTGATACACAACACTTTCCCATGCCACGAGCCACTACGGCAGCGTGAGAGGTCATACCACCACGAGCGGTGAGGATACCCTCAGCACAAGCCATACCAGCGAGGTCTTCAGGTGAGGTCTCAATACGAATCATCACCACCTTGTGACCATTCTCAGCCCACTCCTGAGCATCATCGGCATGGAATACTATCTGTCCGCAGGCAGCACCTGGTGATGCAGGCAGTCCCTGTGTGATAACCTTTGCCTTAGCCAGCGCATCCTTATCGAATACTGGGTGGAGCAGTTCGTCGAGTTTCTGTGGCTCGCAACGCATGATTGCTGTCTTCTCATCGATGAGGCCTTCCTTCACGAGGTCCATAGCAATCTTCACCATCGCAGTACCTGTGCGCTTGCCATTACGAGTCTGGAGGAACCACAGTTTGCCTTCCTGCACGGTGAACTCCATATCCTGCATATCGTGATAGTGGTGCTCCAGTTTATCCTGCAGAGCGTCAAGCTCAGCATATAGCTCAGGCATAGCCTCCTCCATAGAAGGATATTTCGCTGCACGCTCCTCCTCGGAGATGCCAGCACGCTCAGCCCAGCGCTGAGAACCTATCTTAGTGATTTGCTGTGGTGTGCGTATGCCAGCTACCACGTCCTCACCCTGTGCATTGATGAGGTACTCGCCATTGAAGAGGTTCTCGCCATTACCAGCGTCACGTGAGAAGCAAACGCCCGTAGCACTCGTGTCGCCCATGTTGCCGAATACCATCGCCATAACAGATACGGCTGTGCCCCATTCGTCAGGTATGCCTTCCATCTTACGATAGAGGATTGCACGCTCGTTCATCCATGAACGGAATACGGCGCAGATAGCACCCCAAAGCTGTGTGATAGGGTTCTCGGGAAAGTCGCTTCCCGTCTGCTTCTTGATGGCCTCCTTGAAGAGCTGCACGAGTCGCTTTAGTGACTCCACGCTGAGGTCCTTGTCGAGCTCTACGCCCTGCTCAGCCTTCACCTCTTCTATAATCTTCTCGAATGGGTCGATGTCCGTCTTGTTCACAGGTTTCATGCCCAGCACCACGTCGCCGTACATCTGCACGAAGCGGCGATATGAGTCATACACAAAGTGTGGGTTGCCCGTCTTCTTCACCATACCCTCAGCCACTGCGTCGTTAAGACCCAGGTTGAGGATGGTGTCCATCATGCCAGGCATAGAGGCACGTGCACCAGAGCGAACGCTCACCAGCAGTGGGTTCTCTACACTTCCAAACTGGCAGTTCATCAGCGTCTCCACGTGCTTCACTGCAGCGTTTACCTCGTCCTGCAGCAGCTCTACGATCTTCTCCTGACCTACATTATAATATTCGTTACATGTATCGGTGGTGATGGTAAAACCAGGAGGCACAGGCACTCCGATGAGGTTCATCTCAGCAAGGTTTGCTCCCTTACCACCAAGTTGCTCACGCATTTGCGCATTTCCTTCTGCTTGTCCGTTTCCGAAGGTGTAAACTCTTTTTTGTGACATTGTTGTTTAAGTTGTTTTTTATATATTGATTAGGGTTTTGTTTAGTGGGTGTCGCTGTGTTTTTCTTCCAACCAGCAACTGCAAAGATACGAATTAAAATTAAGAATTAAGAATTAAGTTTTTTTTGCTTTTGCCACATAATTGTGGATTGTGAATTATGGATTATGAATTATTTTTCGTAACTTTGTACCAAATTCGAACTCTTGAACTTTTGAACCTTCAAACCTTTGAAAAAGAAGACTCTTCCCCTTTTACAGAATGTTACCATAGAGGCAGTTGCCGCTGAGGGCAAGTGCCTGTTCCACATGCCGACAGCCTCCGAGCAGCATCCCTCGCTCGTGGTCTTCGTGCCCTTTTGCGTGCCTGGCGATGTGGTCGATGTGCAGATTACCCGTAAGAAGCACTCCTTTGCCGAGGGCGAGGTGGTGCGACTCGTGCAGCCAAGTCCCAAACGTATAGAACCCCAGTGCCAGCATTTCGGCATCTGTGGAGGGTGTAAATGGCAGAATATGCCCTACGAGGAGCAGCTTGCCTTCAAACAGCAACAGGTCTTCGACCAACTCACTCGCATAGGCAAGATAGAGCTGCCCGAGTTTCAGCCTATCATGGGCAGCGTGAAGACCTTTGAGTATCGCAACAAGCTCGACTTCGGATGCTGCAACAAGCGGTGGTACACCCGCGAACAACTCCAGGCCATGCCAGAGGGTAGGGGACTCAACGAGCCTGGCATAGGCTTCCACATTACGGGTGCCTTCGACAAGATACTGCCCATTGACAAGTGTTGGCTCATGGACGACCTACACAACGATATCCGCAACTCCATCTATCAGTACGCCTTGCAGCACGACCTGTCGTTCTTCGACCTACGCCAGCAGACGGGTCTCCTGCGCGATATTATAATAAGGTGTAGTAATTCAGGAGAGTGGATGGTGCTCGTGCAGTTTGGTCCAGTCACCTCACCCCCTTCCCCTCTCCCAGAGGCGAGGGGCGATGTGTCGCCCAAGCAGCTCAGAAAAGAAGCTTTGGAGAGGGAGATTCGCGAGCAGCATCATTTCGACAAAGAGGCAGCGATGTCATTGCTGCAATACGTCGCTGACAAATTTCCGCAGATCACCTCGCTCCTATGGGTGTACAACCCCAAGTGCAACGATACCTTCGGCGACCTCCCCGTGGAGCTCTTCAAGGGCGATGACCATATCTTCCTCTTGATGGAAGACCTCAAGTTCAAGGTTCGCCCCAAGTCCTTCTACCAAACCAATACCGAGCAGGCGCTGCACCTCTACGAGGTAGCTCGCGACTTTGCCGGTCTCACTGGCTCCGAACTCGTCTATGACCTCTACACAGGCACTGGCACCATAGCCAATTTCGTAGCCCGTCGTGCCAAGCAAGTCATTGGTATAGAGTATGTTGAGGATGCCATAGAGGATGCTAAGATCAACTCCGATGTCAATGGCATCGCCAACACCCTCTTCTATGCTGGCGACATGAAGGACATCCTCACTGATGACTTCATCACTGAGCACGGTCAGCCCGATGTCATCATCACCGACCCCCCACGTGCAGGTATGCATCCCGATGTCATCAAGGTTATCATGAATGCCCACCCCCAGCGCATCGTCTATGTTAGCTGCAATCCTGCCACCCAGGCTCGCGACCTTCAGCTCCTCGACCCCGACTACAAGGTCACCCGAGTGCAACCCGTCGATATGTTCCCCCACACCCCCCACGTCGAGAACGTCGTACTCCTCGAGGCAAGATAGTTTCTATAGTCACTATAATAGTTATCGTAGTGGCGTAGCCACGTATCGTAGCAGGGCTTGCCCTGCGTATCGTAGCGAAGCGTATCGTAGTGGCATAGCCACGTATCGTAGCAATCTCCGATTGCGTTTCGTACTCGCATAGCGAGTTTAAAAGAAAAGTCCTCTCCACTTCTCATCGTGGGGAGGACTCCTTTTTTAAGGTTGGATTACTTTGCTTGATTTCTAATTGTTAATTACTAATTACTAATTAACTTTAGTCTATGCTTCCGCATAAAACTCAGTGATGGGGGTATGTTCTACCATCCAAATCAAAACTTTCTTAATCATAATACAATCCCTTTCCTAATACTAATTTCTAACTAACTAAACTAAACTCTCGTCTCTATATTCCTTTAGTTCTATATATGCTGTGCATTATTCGCCAATTACTAATTGCTAATTACTAATTACTAATTAGTTTAAGCCTCAGCATAGAACTCAGTGATTGGGGTATGCTGTACCATCCAAACCAATACATTCTTAATCATAATGCAATCCTTTCTTTTTTTAATTAATACTCTTTTACGTCGAAGAACTGTTTGTTTCTTTTGACGGTGACAAATCTTTTGCACACTGTGCTTTTTTAATCACGATGCAAAGTTACGTCGAATTGTGATACTGTGCAAGGAAAATTCAAACTGTGTGCGCACACAATACTATTTTGTTGATATATATCAACGCATCAACAATTCCTTAACATGTTTTTCACATTTGTTTAGAGCTTGCATTGTTGAGAATCTGGGGTAGGGTAGTGTTTTCGTTTTCGTAGCGAAGCGTTTCGTAGGGCTGCAAGCCCGTTTCGTAGTCGCTCTGCGACTTTTGAGCGGTAAACGGGGCTCGACATGCACATGATGAGGCTTTAGCCGAATAGCCCGTGACCGTAGGTTTGTTAAGGTTAAGGTTAACGTTAACGTTGCAATCTCTGATTGCTTCAGAGCGGTAAACGGGGCTCGAACCCGCGACCTGCGGCTTGGGAAGCCGCTGCTCTACCAACTGAGCTATTACCGCAAAAGAAAAGGAACCAAGCTGCTGCCTGGTTCCTTTAGAGCCGATAACGAGACTCGAACTCGTGACCCACGCATTACGAATGCGTTGCTCTACCAACTGAGCCATATCGGCACTCTTGCTTATTGCGGATGCAAAATTAGCAAAACTTTTCCAATTATGCAAATAAAAGGCTCAAAAAGAAAGAAACTTTTTCTGCTTGCAAACAAAAATCCCCTCGCACCAGAGTCGTTCGGTGCAAGGGGAGGAGTTATGATAGATAGTTTAGGTTTATGCCTTTTTGATGTAGTCCACTATCCAAGCGCCGACTTCCTTGGTGCCGTACTTTGCGCCACCCTCTACCTGTATCTCAGGAGTGCGCACGTTCTGGTCCAGCGAAGCATCCACCGCCTTGCGTATCAGTGCACCCTCCTCCTTCAGGTCGAAGTACTCATAGAGCATAGCCACAGAGAGTATCTGTGCCAGAGGGTTGGCGATGTTCAGTCCCTTGCCCTGAGGCCATGAACCGTGGATAGGCTCAAACACTGGCGTAGAGCTGCCCGTAGAAGCTGATGGCAGCAAGCCCATAGAACCCGTGATGCATGAGCCCTCGTCAGTCAGTATATCGCCAAAAGTGTTCTCTGTCACCATCACGTCAAAGAACTTAGGCTCCTGTATCATGCGCATAGCAGCGTTATCCACGTACATGAAGTCCGTCTCCACGTCAGGATACTGAGGCGCCATCTCCTGTGCCACCTTACGCCACAAGCGTGATGAAGCCAGCACGTTAGCCTTATCCACCACCGTCAGGTGCTTCCTGCGCTGACGGGCATACTGGTAAGCCACCTTCAGTATGCGCTCCACCTCCGGACGTGAGTAGTAGTTCGTATCCAGAGCATCCTCCACGCCCTCGGCGTTCACTGATGGCTCCTGCTTCTTGCCGAAGTACATGCCGCCCGTCAGCTCGCGTATGCAGATGAAGTCAGCACCCTTCACTATCTCGTCCTTCAGTGGTGACTTGTGCACCAGGCAGTCGAAGGTCGTCACAGGACGTATGTTGGCAAACAGTCCCAGCTTCTTGCGCATAGCCAGCAGACCCTGCTCTGGGCGCACCTTTGCCGATGGGTTGTTGTCAAACTTAGGGTCGCCCACCGATGCGAAGAGCACCGCGTCAGCAGCCTCACATATCTCGTAGGTCTCCTCTGGGAATGGGTCGCCCACCTCATCGATGGCGTGAGCACCACAGAGCGCCTCTTTGTATGTTACCTCGTGGCCAAACTTCTCTGCTACAGCAGACATTACAGCCACACCCTGTTCCATGATTTCTGGTCCGATGCCGTCACCAGCCAGAACTGCGATATTAAGTTTCATATCAATTATGAATTATGAATTGTGAATTATGAACTAAAAAAGGAGCTCCTCTTTGCGAGATGCTCCTTTTTGGTAGTCGGGGTGACAGGACTCGAACCTGCGACAGCCTGGTCCCAAACCAGGAACGCTACCAACTGCGCTACACCCCGGATGCTTTGTTTAGTATAAGGAGTAAAGAATAAAGAGTAATGTCGTTGTCATGCGTTATACATTATACTATAAACTTTATACCCTCATTTTCAAATGCGGGTGCAAAGTTACAACTTTTTTTCCAAACCACCAAAACTTTTCCCCATTTTTTTCGCAACGCTCGGTAGATTGTTGTTTATAATCGCCCCTACGACTAAAGTGATATTACTATAGCCTTCAATGTTTGTGAAGCGTGATTTGCCATTCCCCATAAAAGAGCTTTTTGGGCACTATGTCCTCATATCTCACTATGCCACCATGCCTCTTCCTTTGGTTCATGGAAGTAAGATTGAGTTCTACAAATAGTTTTTGCTTCGCTTCAGCAGTCATGCTTTTTTTTAGAATTGCAAAAATAAATCCTTGTACATTTTGGTGATGTAAAGAAACGAAGTTTTAGTTTTTCCTTTCGAAAAATTTCCTGGAAAAAAAGTTTTTACACGAGAAACTCCCTAACCTCCCTATAGAGGCCTTCAGCCCAGTGTTCATGCGGGTTCACGATAGGGAGGTAGGAATGCCCAGAGGTCACTTGAACCTCACTTTCTTGAAAGGTTCAAACGCTCGTTGGCACGAGCTAGTTCAAAAAGTTCAAGCGCTTCGCTGGTTCAAAAGTTGTCTTAATTGTCTTAAATGTCAATTATCAAATGTCAATTATCAAGAAGGGAGGTTCAAGGGAGGTATAAGGGAGGTGTAAGGGAGGTTTCAGCGCCCTACCTCCCTAAGCTCAGCCCAGTATTTATGGGGGATAAGGAGGATTTAGGGAGGTTAAGCTCGAAAAAACTTTTTCGAGAGAATTAAGGGGTCGTTATAGAAAAGCATATAGTTTGCAACCTTAAAGCATAGGGTTTAGCCCCTTAAAGCTATGGGTTTGCAACCTTAAAGCATATAGTTTATCTCCTTAAAGCATAGGGTTTATAACCTCAAAACTATGGGTTTATAATGCTGATTGCTATGCCGGAAGGAGGATGAAGCAGTGCCAGAAGGAGCTTCTCGCTATGCCAGATGGATGATCTCGCTATGCCAGATGGATGATCTCGCTATGCCAGATGGATGATCTCGCTATGCCAGAAGGAGCTTCTTGCTATGCCAGAAGGTGGATGAAAAAGTTACTTGACAGGGTCAGGGCAGAATTCCCTACGCTTGCATTTCTTGCAGTGTTTGCCTATCCAGACATCATCAAATTGATTCATCGCCTGCTCCACTATTTCATGGGCGTCAGTCAATATGCCAGCCTCGAAGTTACGCTTGTCATCAGACTTCATGCCAATGCCTGCACCAGTGAGGTTTGCACTACCCACATACACCTCCTTGCAGTCGAATACTATCATCTTAAAGTGAACACGAGGGCAGAGCACTCGCTCCAAGCGATCATAAAGTACGGGGTACTTGTCAAAATCCTCACGAAAGTTTTGCCCTGGCTCCTTTGCATGAATAAGCCGCACCTCCACCCCTCGCCTTATGAGCTGGGCGATGAGAGACAAAAAAGGTTTCTTCTCTTTGCCAATCTCAATATAAAGGTCTTTTATGTCAGCCGTACCAATCCATAGAGTGTGCTTCACGTTCTGAACCCGTGAAAGCACCTCTTTGTAGTGGTCGGAGTTGGAGATGAAGAAGAGCCTCTTTCGAAAATCACTTGAATCCATATCTGTTCTCAAATCTCTCTACTATAGTACGTAATGCCGATGGTAAGGAGTTAATTCCATACTTGCGCATGTCATCAGGTATCCCATAGAGGGCTTCGGCAATGGAGCCGGTAATACATCCGATGGTATCTGAATCTCCACCAATGCTTATCGCATTGCGAACAGCATCTTCAAAGTCGGTTGCCTCAAGGGCACATGTAATGGCTTGGGGAACACTTCCCTGGCATGTTCCACCGGATATTGCGCCGTCCAACCCCTCCCATGAGTATCGGGGACGGATTTCGTCAACCGTTAAAGACAAGTCATAGTCAAAGTCACGCTGAATCCTATCCCTTATTTCAGACGAGGTTTTCCCTTGTCGTGCAAGGAAAATGCATAGGGCTACTGCTTGGGCGCCCTTTATTCCCTCAGGGTGGTTGTGGGTACACTCTGCCGAAACCTTTGCCGCTTCCAGCGTCTTGCTCTCCGTATCGAAAGCCCATCCTACTGGTCCAATGCGCATGGCAGACCCATTTCCGCAACTGTTATATGGCTGCATGATACCACGGCGAGAACGATGTGTCCATTCCACGAACATTGTGCCATAGCTTCCCATGGGGTATGGGTAGTCTGTGGCATACTTGAGGTAGTAGTTGCCTATTTCACCACCGTTCAGCAACCAGTCGGCAGTAGCAATCGTAAGAATGCTATCGTCAGTATATTCCTTCCCTTCATCAAAGAAGGGAAACTCCTTGGTCTTGATGTTATCGAACTCATATATTGAGCCGACTATATCTCCTATTATTGCTCCTAACATATTTCAGTACTTTTTTATCAAGAGATTAGGATTGTCCAAAGAAAGATTTCCAATAGCGATATTGGCTATTATATATAAATCATTTCTGTCTGACTCGCTTATGTCTTTGAGTTCTTTACTGCTGTTGTCCGTTATTTGAATCCGACTCATTGTCGTAAGCTTTTTTAAATTTTTGAATTTTCCCTTCTACATCTTGCATCCCGCGCAGATATTCACGCAATAGTCCTTCGATCTGTGGAGATAAAGGGCTGACTTTGGATGGTACGACCTAGCATACCCACCAGTTGACGCAACTCTCCTATCTGTTCTTTTCGTATACGCTCATTGACGGCATAACCCTTGACGAGGTAATCTTTCAAGATGCGGTTGGCCCATTTACGAAACTGTATGCCTCGTTTGCTCTTCACACGATAGCCAACGGATGTTACCATCTCTAGGTTGAAATATTCCTTTTCATGGGTTTGCGTCTTCCCTTCTATAGCTCCATGCTGAGTGGTATTCGCAAATTTTGCGACTACCACTGAATCGGATAATTCTTCTTTCAGAGCATTGTTTATATGCTTACTGATTGTTTTATAATCACGATTAAATAAGTCGGCTAATTGCTGACGGGTCATCCATATCATTTCCTGTTCCAGACGAACGTCAATCTGCGTCTGTCCGTCCTCCGTCTGGTATATTACTATTTTGTTTTCTTCCATGTGTCGGTTTTAGTTTCTCTGTGCAAATATATGAAATATTTTCGATTCTTAAATGGAATTTATAGATTTATACGAATTTTACATATTACAGTATCTCCCTCGCTATCCAGGCGCAGGCCTCGGCATCGGCGAGGGCATGGTGGTGATGAGCAAGGTGATAGCCGCAGAGCTCGGAGATGGTGTGGAGCTGATGGTTCTCTGCATCGGGGAAGGCTCGGCGTGAGGCTACGCAGGTGCAGTGGAAGGGATAGTCGGGATAGTCCATCTGGTAGCAACGGAAGACGGCCTTGAGGCAGCTTTCGTCGAATGATTTATTGTGTGCTACCAGGGGGAGGCCATCGATGAGGGGCTCGATAAGCTTCCATACCTCTGGGAAGAGGGGGGCATCATCTGTGTCCTTACGTGTCAAACCATGTACCTGGGTGCACCAATAATTGTAGTAGTTGGGTTCGGGATGAATGAGGGAGTAGAACGAATCGACTATTTCACCATCCCTGACTATCACGACTCCTACGCTGCACACACTGGTACGCTCATTATTAGCTGTCTCGAAATCTATTGCTGCAAAACTTCTCATCAAATTGAAAATTGAAAACCCTTAAACTCTGAAACTCTAAAACTCTGAAACTCTTAAACTTTTAAACCCTTAAACCCTTAAACGCAGTCACTCGCTTGCGCTGTAATTATTCCACATTCTATGAATCTTATCTGCTATTTCCTCTCTGAGCCATAAGGGTTCAAGGACTTCGAAATCATCGCCCTTGGAGAGTATCTCCTGCTGAAAGTCGAACTCTGGGCAGAGGTTTGCTTTGTTTTAGGTTTTCTCCTTGCAAAGGTACGAAAACGAGAGCAAATGACAAAATTAGTTGGGTATTTACGGTACATTTTCTCTGTTTTTCTTTGAATATTCGGAATTTATTTTTATCTTTGCAGCGGAAACTTAAATTATCAATCAACCATCTAAACACAGAAAAGCTATGAAAAAGATTATGATGATGGTAGCAGTTGCCTTGATGACTGCAGTGAGTGCTAATGCACAGTTTAAGAAGGGTACATGGTCTTTGCAGCCCTATATGGGCGGCGTGGTGTCGTCAGTGACTAACGCAGACAATTTTGCCCTCGAGGATGGTACGCCACTGAAGAAAAAGATGTCCGTGGGGTGTATCATCGGCGGTGAGGCGGAGTATCAGTTTGCTGATAGGTTTAGCGTGGCTGCTGGTGTGAACTACACCTCGCAGGGGTGTGCATGGGAGGACCTGAGCTACTGGGAGGATGGTATAAGGGTGAAGATAAAGGACCAGCGCGACATACTGGGATACATCAAGATACCTATCGTGGCTAACTACTACATATTCAAGGGCTTCGCGGTGAAGACGGGTGTGCAGTTCGGATTTATGGTTAGCTCGAAGTTTTATGCTCACGGAACGGCGAATATGGATGTGCTGGGCGATGGCGTGAACAGAGAGGTGGACCTCTACGGCACTGTAGATATGAAGGATCAGTACAAGAAGTTTGACTTTGCTATTCCTATCGGTGTGTCATACCAGTTCAAGGTGCCTATCACTATCGACGCTCGCTACCAGCTGGGACTGACGAGGGTGAACAAGATGACCTACGATGGTGTGAAGAACAGCAAGAACAGCGTGTTTACGCTGACGGTAGGTTATAAGTTTGCGCTGTAAATATAGTGTCTAAAAATTTAGAAAAAACAATAAAAACACCTTGATGAGACAGATGGGGGCTCTGTCTCATCAAGGCAAATACCACGGCTTTTGTCAAAGCCTGAAAAACAATGGTTTCAACCTTAACCTTAACGATAACGAAAACAAAACGAATAAGAAAATTGTAGCTTCGCTGACCCTCTCGATTTCTCCCAAAGATTATAGCCTTTTTGCAGAAGCATCCTCGGCTTAATCTTTTAGGTCGCCCTTCGAGAGCGTTCAACTGTCAACTGTCAATTGTCAACTATCAACTATCAACTATCAAAAGGGACCACGGATAGCATGCGGATGGGGACAGAGCTTTATGCAGGTGGTTATTGATTTTTTGTTGATTTTCGGATTTTTTTTATTACCTTTGCATCTTCTTTAGAAAAAAGGGAATAGAATGAATACAATTTTTATCGTTTTGCCAATATTGACAGTGCTGATGTTTGACTTGGGACTGGCACTGAAACCACAGGATTTTAAGTTGTTTGTGTATCGTCCGATGCCGATAATGGCAGGGCTTATAGGACAGATAGTGATGCTGCCGCTGATAGCATGGGGCATCTGCTATGCTTTTGACTTCACGCCGCTGTTTGCTATAGGTATTATGCTGATAGCCTGCAGTCCAGGAGGTAGCTCGAGCAATGTGTTTTCGATGCTGGCTGGTGGCGACGTGGCGCTATCGGTATCGCTGACAGCGCTGAGCAGCGTGATAACGCTTTTTACCATACCAGCGCTGATGGGGGTAGTGACGCAGGCTGTGGGTAGCTCGACAGAGGTGGAGCTGCCAGTGATGAACCTGCTGGTGCAGAACATCGTGCTGATGGCTGTGCCTATAGTGATGGGGCTGCTGATGGCTATAGGAATGCCTAGGAGGGCTGAGCGCCTGCACATGATACTGAAGAAACTGGCTTTCCCAGCGCTCGTAGTGCTGGTGGCAATATTTTTCATGCAGCATCAGGATACGATAGTGAAATCGTTTGTTACGCTGGGAGCTGCCGTGACGGCGTTGATACTGGCGACAATGGGCAGTGGGGCGCTGTTGGCATGGGTGATGCACCTGACAGAGAGGGAGCGTAGGACGATAGTGATAGAGGTGGGCATGCAGAATGCTGCACAGGCCATCACGATAGCTTGCAGCCCCTTTGTATTTAATAACGAGACGATAGCCGTGCCTGCTATCATTTATGCTCTGATGATGAACATAGTGCTGCTGAGCTACGTTAGTTTGGTGAGAATAAAAAAGTCCTGACAATTCACAGTTGATAGTTATTAGAAGGAGATATGAAATTCTATTTTCTACAATAATGGCAGCATAGAAACTTCGTACAGAAAACAAAGAAAAAGTTTATTTTCTGTATGAAAAATGTGATTTTTTATGTTTAAGGTAAAAGCAAACGGCACTCCCACATGTGAAGCGAGAGTGCCGTTTTTATAGTGTTTATTTTATGTGTATGTGATTGCGGATTACATCTCCTGTCCTGCTACGCTATACTGCTTGCCGTCCTTGACGATAACGAGCTTACCGTTTACTAATATCTTCTTTGAGGTGTTAACGTTAAGGTTAGCGTTAACGTTGTTTATAGCCGTAGCATCATCGAAGTCGAGATCCAGTGAACTGGATGATGATGATGGGGTGAACACCAGCTTGGTGATGGTCTGACCACCGCTTACGAAGTACGCGTAGTATGTCTTGCCAGAAGTAACGCTTGCTGATACCTGACCTGTAGCGCATGTAGCGGTAGCGAGAGGTGAGCCCACTGCTGTGCCGATAGCTGAGGTGCGGCTGTTGTCAGAAGCATTGTTGGACTGGAAGTAAACGGTCAGTGTACCATTAGATGATGGTGTGTATTTGATGTAACGGATGCTTGAAGAAGAAGCGCCGTTGCAGTGGAAACCGTTCTTGTTGACATAGTCCTTGGTATAGCTTGAAGAGCTGTTGCCCACGAGGGTGAGACCATTGTAAGAGTAGTTGTAGTTGTCGCCTGCGAGGGTAACGGTAGATGAGAACTCAGAGAAGTCCCATGTGGTAGCTGACGCCGTAGAGGTCTTAGGTATGAACTTCACAGCATATACGTAAACACCGCTTGTCTCATCGGTAGAGATGGTTATGGTGGTGTTGCTGGATGTTGATGGGTAGAAGGTAGAGCTTACAGCACCGTTAGGAGCAACGGCTGTAGTCTTGCTCTTTGTTCCGTCGGTAATCACGAGGTTACGTGTAGCAGAGCTGTTGGTGTGGAATGCGTAAACCACTACGTAGTGAACGCCAGTGACGTTGAAGCTCAGCGTGCGAGCATTCTTTACCTGAGCAGCAGCACATGCTGTCTTGGATGATGTAGAGCCAACAGCCTCCGTTGATGGGTTGATGTAACCTACGGTACCTGTGGTAGAGAATGATGTCACATTGTTGTTGGTAATCCAGTTAGCTGACAGACCGCTTGCAGTGAAGTCAGTGAAGATGGTCTGGCTGCTGATGCTCTTGTAGGTAGAAGCAGTGGTAGAAGTGCTTGAAGAAGAACTTGAGCTGCTTGAAGAAGAGCTGCTTGATGAGCTTGTTGAACTAACGGTAACTGCAGAGCTTGCTGTGCCGAAGCCACCCATTGAGTTAGCCACACGCACGGTGTAAGAACCTGTTGATGATACGGTGTAAGAGGTAGAGGTGGTGATGGCCACGTATGAACCGCCCTTCTCGATGAGGTATGCCTTGGCACCGCTTACTGCTGACCATGAGAGTGTAGAACCGTTAACGCTTACTGTTGGTGCAGAGAGCTGCTGACAGTAGTTGTAAGCCTGTGTGCCCCATGAGCCGAGCACGTCAGTCAGGGCATAGCCAGAAGTGCTTGACAGGTAGAGTGACTCTGAACCTGATGCACCACCGAGAGCGCTGATAGAGTGAGAGGTGATAGCTGAACCGTTGTAGGTGTTGTTGTACTCATGGAAACGGAGTACGAGACCTGAGCTCATAGTGGTCCAACCAGCTGAAGTAGGCTTGATATAGAACTTAGTGTTGAGCCATGCTGATGCTGGGCTGTTCTGCCAAGGACGACCGAGGTTGTATGTGCCAGCCTGTGAAGACTCACCGTTGATGCCACAGTAGTGGAATACGTAACCCTTCTCAGAAGAGTAGGTAGAAGGTGCTGTGATGCAGTCGCCAGAGGTCTTGTTGCTGCTGTTCTGACAGTAGATGTTTACTGAGTTGAAGAAGATAGAGCCAGAGCCGCAGATGAAGTCGGTAGTACCCTTGATGTAACCACCCTCGAAGTAGCCGAGCATACCCTCAGAACCATTAGACCAGTATGTGTCCTGTGTGCCGTCGAGGGTCACGTTCTTCATGATGTTCTTTGTGCCGTGATCCCACCATGCTACGCTGCGCTCAGCCTTGGTAGAAGAGTTGTATGAAGCACGGCAATAGAGGGTGATGTCCTGCATGTAGATGTCGCTGCCTGTGGTGTAGAGAGTAGCTGTGGTGCCGAGGCCTTCGGTAGATGGGCTGTTCTTGATGATAACACCGTCACGGCTCTCACCGATGATGCTTACGTATGATGACACCTTAGTATTATATGCTGTGCCGAGGTTGTAAGTACCATTAGGCACGAAGATGTATGCACGCTTGCTTGATGAAGCCTGGCTGTTGGCAGTAGTGATAGCTGAGAGCAGAGAAGAAGCGCTGCCTGCTGTCACCACGATGTAGCTTGATGAGGTAGAAGCGCTTGATGAGCTTGAACTGCTTGAAGAGCTTGAAGAGCTGGAAGAACTTGAACTGCTTGAAGATGAGCTTGAAGAATCGCTCTCAGAGATAGAGCCAGAGGTGGTGACGGTAAGTGTAGCACCAGCGTAAGACTTGATGTCAGAGTAAGCAGTAGATGCTGACAGGGTGCTGTAGCTGTATGATGGTGAAGATACAGAACCTGAGTTGGTCATATAAGAAGA
Source organism: Prevotella sp. (assembly GCA_017642485.1). Classification (GTDB taxonomy): domain Bacteria; phylum Bacteroidota; class Bacteroidia; order Bacteroidales; family Bacteroidaceae; genus Prevotella. The sequence goes on from JAGCPC010000031.1 coordinate 16,464, forward strand.
AGGACCAGAGCAGCTGTTGAACTTACAGTAGTTTGTGCCGCCGTAGTTCTGGTAGAATATGAAGTTCTTGCTTGAAGAAACGCGAGCTGATGGTGTGATGAAGTAGCAACCATCGAAGAGGGCTGTAGCATTCTGAGGACCAACGAAGTAGTGAGAGTCGTCAGAGGTCCATGCACAGTTGAGGAAGTGAAGGTATGCGTTGCGGCAACGTGCCTGACGCTCTACACAACCTGAATCCCACCAGCAGTATGCCCATGTCATAGAGAAGGTACCGTCAGATGGTTTGTCGGAAGATGATGAACCAATGAGGTTAGAGAAACGGTGGTCGTCAGTACCGCCTGAGCCGCCTGCCTTAGGTGACTTGAGGTAGCGGAAACGACACCATGAAACGGTGATATTGTCAGTCAGACCCTTGCTGTCGAAGTTGCCGTCACAACCATCCTGGAAGTCGCAGTGGTCAACCCATGCCTTGGTGACACCATCGAAGCAGAGGTTGTCCCAACCATCGCAGTCGTATGCGCCAGGACCCACGAAGGTGAGGTTGCGGAGGATGAGGTTGTTTGAACCTTTCTTAAAATAAAGGATACCAGAGGTGGAAGAGTTCTGCTGGTTGGAGATGAGCCTTGCACCCTTCACAGCGAGCAGAGTCTTGTCAGTAGCTACGACAGAGATGTGATTAGTAACGGTGATGTCCTGGGTGATGATGATCACCTTAGAGCCAGAAGCCTTGAGAGCTGTCTCGAGGGCTGATGCAGAGGTAACGAGGGTAGGGGATGCAGATCCACCGCCTGTAGCGCCTGCGGCAAAACCGAAAGCAGATGATTTGTACGCACTGGAGCCAGCAAATGCTGACAACGAGATAACACTCATGATGAGACATAATAGTCCCACAATAAAACTACGCTTCATAATAAGTAGTAAAATTAGGTTTGTTAGTAAAAAAACAGTTGTTAGTAATATATGGCGCAAAATTACTACATTTTTTTCATATTATGTATAACAAAGAAGGTG
>JAGCPC010000005.1 GCA_017642485.1 Prevotella sp.
GAGCCTCATATAAGCCAATATGCCATTTAAAGAGACACCACAATATCGAAATAACAAAAATAGCAGCATAAGTACAAAGTGAGACTTGTGCCGCTATCTTTAGTAAAAAAAGAGGATGTGCCTATTTTGACACACCCTCATTTTTTTAGGCAATTATAAAATACAATTCAAAAAAGCAATTTTTCAATGTATTTTCAAAATTACACTTTGTCACAAAATAATGGCCATTTCTTACAATATGTCAAAAGAAACGGGGCATTATAATATCGCAATGTATTTCTATTGTAAAAAAATTTGCATATCACGATAAATATTTGTAACTTTGCAAACTGCATGCGTACGCACGCACGAACCTTCAAGACATTAAATTTTCTATAACACTATACATACATGCTTACACTGAAACTGATAACAGAAGAGAGAGAAAGAGTAATAAAGGGACTGGAGAAAAAGCGTTTCCCCAATGCTGCTGAGGCTATCGACCAGGTGATGGCTGTTGACAAGAAGCGCAGGGAGAGCCAGCAGGCACTGGACGCTAACCTGAGCGAGCAGAAGAAGGCTGCTGCACAGATAGGGCAGCTGATGAAGGCAGGCGACAAGGCTGCCGCTGAGCAGGCTAAGCAGCAAGTGGCTCAGCTGAAGGAGAAATCGAAGGACCTGGAGAATGAGATGGCTCAGGCTCAGCAGGAGCTGACTACCCTACTCTGCCAGATTCCTAACATACCATACGACGAGGTGCCTGAGGGTGCTTCGGCGGAGGATAACAAGGTGGTGAAAAGCAACCTGAAGGAGTGCGACGGCACTGACACCGTGGGCAATTGGAATGCTAACCCCGTAGTGGAGACAGCCAAGTTGCCTCACTGGGAACTTGCCAAGAAGTACAACCTCATAGACTTTGACCTGGGCGTGAAGATCTCAGGTGCTGGTTTCCCTGTATATGTGGGATTGGGCGCTCGTCTGCAGAGGGCTCTCATCAACTTCTTTCTCGATGAGGCTCGCAAGTCGGGCTATACTGAGATAATGCCTCCTACAGTAGTAAACCAGGCTTCTGGCTACGGCACAGGACAGCTGCCCGACAAGGAGGGCCAGATGTACCACTGCGAGGTGGACGACCTCTACCTCATCCCAACAGCTGAGGTGCCTGTGACTAACATATATCGCGATGTGATACTTGACGAGAGCGAACTGCCTATCAAGAACTGTGCTTACACCCAGTGTTTCCGCAGAGAGGCTGGCTCATACGGCAAGGACGTGCGCGGACTGAACCGTCTGCATGAGTTCTCTAAGATTGAGATTGTGCGCATCGACAAGCCTGAGCACTCTAAGGAGAGCCACAAGGAGATGCTGGAGCACGTGGAGGGTCTGCTGAAGAAGCTCGAACTGCCTTACCGCATACTGCTGCTCTGTGGTGGCGACCAGTCGTTCACCTCTTCCATATGCTATGACTTCGAGGTGTATTCCGAGGCTCAGAAGCGTTGGTTGGAGGTTTCGTCGGTATCAAACTTCGACACCTACCAGGCTAACCGCCTGAAGTGCCGCTATCGCAACAAGGAGACCAAGAAGACTGAGCTTTGCCACACGCTGAACGGTTCGGCTCTAGCTCTTCCTCGCATCGTGGCTGCTATACTGGAGAACAACCAGACTGAGGATGGCATCAAGGTGCCAAGCGTGCTGGTTCCTTATATGGGAGTTGAGGTAATCAAATAATCAGATTACTCCGATTATTCAGAATATTCAGAAAAAAAGATACAAAACACATTATGTACAAGATTGTAACCAAGAAACAATTCTCTGAGAAGGTGTTCCTTTTCGAGATTGAGGCTCCGCTGATAGCTAAGAGCCGCAAGCCAGGCAACTTCGTTATCGTTCGTGTGGACAAGCACAGCGAGCGTATGCCTCTGACCATCGCCGATTCTGACACAGAGCGTGGTACTATCACATTGGTAATTCAGGAAGTGGGATTGTCTTCAACAAAACTGTGTAACCTCAACGTGGGCGACGAAGTGGCTGACGTAGTGGGACCACTCGGCAACCCAACACACATCGAGAAGTTTGGCACCGTAATCTGCGCCTGCGGTGGTGTGGGAGCTGCTCCTATGCTGCCTATCGTTCGTGGACTGAAGGCGGCTGGCAACCGTGTGCTCACCGTGTTGGCTGGCAGAACTGCCGAACTGGTGATACTCGAAGACGAACTGCGTGCTTCTTCTGATGAGCTCATCATAATGACTGATGACGGTTCAAAGGGCGAGAAGGGTGTTGTAACAATAGGTATCGAGAAGTTTGCCGAGCAGGAGCACATCGACAAGGCATTCGCCATCGGACCTCCTATAATGATGAAGTTCTCTTGCCTCACCACCCAGAAGTATGGTATCTCAACTGACGTATCGCTCAACACCATCATGGTTGACGGAACTGGTATGTGTGGTGCTTGCCGTCTGACCATCGGAGGCAAGACCAAGTTTGTCTGCATCGACGGACCTGAGTTTGACGGTGCACTGGTGGATTGGGATGAGATGTTCAAGCGCATGGGAACCTTCAAGAAGGCTGAGCTCGAGGAGATGGAGCACTATGCTGAGCATGTGTATAGCGACTCTGAGGCTGGCAAGGCTGAGAAGACTGACGTTACTATGGATGCTGAGCCTACCAACGACCCAATGGAGGTGTTGCTCGACCGCAAGGCTCCTTGGCGTGAGGAACTCCGCAAGAGCATGAAGCCAAAGGAGCGCACAGCCATAGAGCGCGTGAAGATGCCTGAGCTCGACCCAGTATATCGTGCTACCACACGTACTGAGGAGGTGAACATCGGTCTGACCAAGGAGATGGCTCTGACTGAGGCTAAGCGTTGTCTGGACTGCGCTAACCCTTCATGCGTAGAGGGCTGTCCTGTAAATATCAACATCCCTTCATTCATCAAAAATATAGAGCGTGGTCAGTTCCTGGCTGCTGCTAAGGTACTGAAGAACACCTCTGCCCTGCCTGCTGTTTGTGGTCGTGTTTGTCCACAGGAGAAGCAGTGTGAGAGCAAGTGTATCCACCTCAAGATGAACGAGCCAGCTGTGGCTATCGGCTATCTGGAGCGCTTCGCTGCTGACTACGAGCGCCAGTCAGGTCAGATGTCACTGCCTGAGATAGCACCTTCTAACGGCATCAAGATTGCTGTGGTGGGTTCTGGTCCTGCTGGACTGTCATTCGCTGGCGATATGGTGAAGAAGGGCTACGACGTTTACGTCTTTGAGGCTCTGCACGAGATTGGCGGTGTGCTCAAATACGGTATTCCTGAGTTCCGTCTGCCTAACGCCATCGTTGACGTGGAGATAGAGAACCTGCGCAAGATGGGTGTTCACTTCCAGACTGACGTCATCGTGGGCAAGACTATCTCTGTTGACGAACTGGAGAAGTCGGGCTTCAAGGGCATCTTCGTGGGTTCTGGCGCTGGTTTGCCTAACTTCATGAACATCCCAGGCGAGAACCTTATTAATATAATGTCGTCAAACGAGTACCTCACACGTGTGAACCTCATGGATGCTGCTAATCCTAAGACTGATACCCCAATGAACCTGGGCAAGAACGTGCTCGTCGTTGGTGGTGGTAACACGGCTATGGACTCATGCCGTACGGCTAAGCGTTTGGGTGCTAACGTCACATTGGTTTATCGTCGTTCTGAGGCTGAGATGCCTGCTCGTCTGGAGGAGGTGAAGCACGCCAAGGAGGAGGGCATCAACTTCCTCACGCTGCACAACCCTGCTGAGTACATTGGCGATGACAAGGGTGCTGTAAGCAAGGCAGTGCTCGAGGTTATGAAGCTTGGCGAGCCTGATGCTTCAGGTCGTCGTTCTCCAGAACCTACTGGCGAGAAGATTACCATCGACGTTGACCAGGTAGTGGTTGCTGTTGGTGTATCTCCTAACCCACTCGTTCCTACATCTATCAAGGGTCTGGAACTGGGCCGCAAGAACACCATCGCTGTCGGCGACGACATGCAGTCATCACGTCCTATGCTCTTCGCTGGTGGCGACATCGTTCGTGGTGGTGCTACAGTTATCCTCGCCATGGGCGACGGTCGCAGGGCTGCTGCCAATATGCATGAGGCACTAAGCAAGTAACTATAAACTGCTAACTGTGAACTGTGAACTGCTAACAGTGAACTGCTAACAGTGAACTGCTAACTGTGAGCTGATATGATTCCTCCCTCAGAATTACCTATAAACGAAGATGGAAGTGTTTTTCACCTCCATCTTCGTCCTGAACACATCGCAGAGCGCATCATCCTCGTGGGCGACCCTGGCAGGGTGAACACTGTGGCTTCGTTTTTCGACCATGTAGAGTGCGATGTACAGTCACGCGAGTTTCACACCATCACGGGCACCTATAAGGGCAAGCGCATCTCGTGTGTCTCTACAGGCATAGGGTGCGACAATATCGACATCGTGATGACCGAGCTCGATGCCTTGGTAAATATCGACCTTGAACAGCGTCAGTTTAAGACTGACCACACCACCCTCACCTTGGTGCGCGTAGGCACTTGTGGTGGAATACAGCCATACACCCCACTCGGGTCGTATGTGGCAAGCGTCAAGTCGATAGGTTTTGACGGCCTGCTCAACTACTACGAGGGACGTGACGAGGTTTGCGACCTCGAACTCGAGGAGGCTTTCTGCAAGCACATGAATTGGTCACCCAAAAAGGGAGCCCCATACGTAGCTGTTGCCGACAAGGAACTCATAGACCGCGTCGCAGCAGACGATATGATCAGGGGCATCACCATCTCTTGCGGAGGATTCTACGGTCCGCAGGGACGCTTCGTGCGACTCATCCCTCAGGACTACGAGCAGAACCTGAAGGTCGAGACCTTCTCCTACATCGACCCCCACAACCCTGATGCTGCCCCACTTGAGGTTTGCAACTTCGAGATGGAGTCATCAGCCGTAGCAGGCATGTCGGCCCTCCTCGGTCATAAGGCTATGACCTGCTGCATGGTAGTAGCCAACCGCTATACCATGGAGATGAATACAGGATACAAATCCACCATCGACAACCTCATCCAACTCGTCTTAGATAGAATCTAAAACTCCAACCTCAAACCTCAAACCTCAAATCATCTTGAACGCCCTTTACACCATAGCCCTACTCATCCTCAGCAACGTCTTCATGACCTTTGCTTGGTATGGTCATCTCAAGCTGCAGCATAGTGGCATATCCACCCACTGGCCCTTGATTCTCGTCATCGCCTTCTCGTGGTTCATCGCCTTCTTTGAGTATTGCTGTCAGGTACCAGCCAACCGCATCGGATTCGTCGGCAACGGAGGCCCCTTCTCACTCGTTCAGCTCAAGGTGATTCAGGAGTGCGTCTCACTCATCGTCTTTGCGATACTCGCCAACCTCATGTTCGAGCATGAGAGCCTGCACTGGAACCACGCAGCAGCATTCCTCTGCCTAGTTGCCGCAGTCTATTTCGTATTCATGAAATAACTTTTAGGTTTGAGATTTGAGGTTTGAGGTTTGAGATTTATGAATAATATAGAGAATAATTTCTACAAAATGGGCAACAATAACATCCAAACCTCAAACCACGATAGTACCATTTGCGCTCCCGCCACTGCCCCTGGTGGTGCCATAGCCATAATCCGCATCAGCGGACCACAGGCACTCCCTATTGTCAGTTCCATCTGTTCTGTGAAATGCGAGAAGTGCAAGCCCAATACCATTCATTATACACACATAAAGGACGATAATGGCGAGACCATTGATGAAGTACTTATCTCGATTTTCAAAAATCCTTGCTCTTTTACCGGCGAAGACAGCGCAGAGATATCCTGCCACGGTTCACGCTATATTATAAATAAGGTGTTGGAACTGCTCATACAGCATGGATGCCGCATGGCCCATCTAGGCGAGTTCACCCAAAGGGCTTACCTTAACGGAAAGATGGATCTATCTCAGGCAGAGGCTGTTGCCGACCTTATAGCATCCACCAATCAGGCCACCCATCGCCTCGCCATGAGTCAGCTCAGAGGACACTTCTCCTCAGAGCTCTCTCGCCTTCGCGACCAGCTGCTGCGCCTCACCTCCCTCCTCGAACTCGAACTCGATTTCTCCGACCATGAAGAACTCGAATTTGCCGACCGCACCCAGCTGCTCAGCCTCACACACGACATCTCGCAGCACATCACTACCCTCGCCCACTCCTTCGAGACGGGACAGGCAATAAAAAACGGCATACCCGTTGCCATCGTGGGCAAAACCAACGTAGGCAAATCCACCCTCCTCAATGCACTACTTAAAGACGACAGAGCCATCGTCTCCGACGTTCACGGCACCACCCGCGACACCATCGAGGACACCATCGACATCAACGGCGTCACCTTCCGTTTCATCGATACCGCAGGCCTCCGCCAAACCACCGACGTCGTGGAGCAGATAGGCATCGAACGCACCTACCAAGCCATAGACAAAGCACGCATCGTCATCTGGCTTATCGACGAATTGCCAACAGACTCTGAGTTCAACGACATCACCCAGCGCTGCAAGGGCAAAACCCTCATCACCGCCTTCAACAAGTCCGACATTAAAGAAACCTCAAACCTCTCATCGGACGCGAAGCTACGCTTGCAAGGCAAGAAACCTCAAATCTCAAACCTCAACCCCCTCAATCTCAGCGCCAAGACCGGCTACGGCGTGGAACCACTGAAGCAACACATCTATGAGGCATCCCACCTCCCCGACATATCAGAGGACGATGTCATCGTCACCAATGCCCGTCATTACGCAGCCCTCCTCCATGCTGAGGAGAGCATCCAGCGCGTACTCGACGGCTTCACCCTCCAGCTCACCGGCGACCTCCTGGCAGAAGACTTACGCCTCGCCCTCAATGACCTCGCCGAAATCACAGGCGGACAAATCACCCCACAGGAAACCCTCAACAACATCTTCTCCCACTTTTGCGTGGGAAAGTAGATTTTGCATCGGAAAGTAAATACCGATTATCATCGATTACAATCAATTACAAAATATCACGTAAGGCGTTCATCACCTGTATGTGGATTTAGGCTCATCAAAGGCAAACATCAAGTCGAGTAATTCCGTCTTACGGGCTTCCCTTCCCCAGTCCTTTCCCTTGAATTCCTCGCCTTCGTTTATCTCACAGAGACCTATAAAACGAAACAGACGGTTGAATACTCTATATTCATACACATGTCCAGCATTTAGCATTGGGAAAGCTTTGCTATACTCTTCAGCGTAGAAAGCCGTATTGCGCCAATTCTCACCATAATGATGCAGAAGCCATAAGGAATACAGCCGTCCTATATTACCCACTTCGTTGTCCTCATATAAATCAAGCCAGCCCGCATTGTAATCTCTGAAAAGGAATAGGATTATCGTCCGCATCAATTCGTTATAGTCTCCAAGTAGTTGTTTACCCATAGCCGTCAGCGACAACTTCCCTACACGCGTCTTGATAAGTCCACACTCCTTCAACGCTACCCTGAGCACCTGCACTTCTTCTGTCTTCGGTTCACTCTTTTGTTTATACCAGTCAGAGCTCCAGCTATGGCTCCCTAATTCGTAGAGTTCGGCAACTATCTTTGGAGGTATATACCCCTGCGCCGTGAGTTTCACGTCCTTTTCGCTCAACACAGTCATCAGGTGCAGAGCCTGTCGCATTACAGGAATCCTCTCCATCTGCTCATCGGTTAATCGACGCAGTTGTACAGGGCATCCCACTTCTAACGGTCTGTTAAGCATCAGGTGCATCTGCTCCGATGAGAATCTATTGAAATGCGGCTTTGGTGCAGCATTCTGTACATGCATGATATCACCCAGATGGCGATTCATGTCATCCAAGTCCACGTGCTTCCCGCTTCTCTCCATCTGGTCAATCCAATCTTGCAAATGACGGGTAATTTCGTTTTTATCTATCATACAGCCAATCCTTACTTGCCGACATGAAGGCTAATGTTCTGAGGGGTGGTCGCATAAATCTCCGCAAGATTCTCACGTGTCAACCAAACATCCTCATCAGCAAAGCGAGTATTTACACTCACCCTGCCTTCCTCATCCTTGTACAGTATCAATTTATTCTCTTTGTCCATATTTCGTATAACGTTTTTATCTCGTTCATTATTATCACATCAGGCATCTTCAGCGAATCAAAGAACCGTCCCGTGATTCTTGTCGTATTCCACATTAGTTACGCCTTCCACTTGTCAATGCCATACGTGAAAAATGTAACCACGTTGATGACAACGAGGTAAATCACTATAATATGTTGGAATGACAGTTCTTTCATCATTATTTGTCTATCTCTGTAAACCTTGCAAATATGCGCCCTTCACGCTCAATGGTCTCGAAGAACATCTTCTCTGGACGTACCCAATACTGCTTATCGTCGTAGAGTGCTTGGTAGATTACCATCCGTTCCTTGGTTTATTATCATCATTGCATGTAAGTCGTTGTGTTTCAGCACCGCTACATATTGCTACAGTTTTTCGTTCAATTCACGTTGATACACCTGTTCAAACACATCCATTTCTCGCTTGGCTATACCAAGTCGAGTGGCTATTGACTTCCAATTCTTCACGCCAGCCTTCACTTCGTCGATGATTCGCTGTGCTTCTTCCTTGCCAATCATATACTCCTCTGATGAATCGAGCAGCACCTGGAGGTCGGCATGATTGCTTGTGGAGTTGATGAGCAAAGCCTGGTATTCATTCAAAGTAGGATTCATGTCATATGCTGGTGAGAGTGTCCAACCTTTGGGAGTAAGCAGGAAACCATGATTTCGGAAATGGTCATCGCTGTTTCCGATGGCAATATTGAACGCCACACGACGATAGAGCTGACGCAGGTTATCTTCTACATCACAGCAGTTCTGAAGAATGAAGTCAACGATATCCAAATAGCCGTTGCCTGATTTGGCATCACAACCATCAGTCAAACCCAGTAGGGTCATGGCAGATGCAAAATGTTTTCTGCGTCCGTCAGCAGTCCTGTCGAAACGCTTGGAGAGCATGGCATGATATTTCTCACCTGTCTCAATGACGCTTGTCTCGGCTGCAATCACGCCAGCTTCCTTTGCCAACAGATGACTATGATGCTCCCAGAGGCCGACATCGTAATCATCATTTCTTGATGGAAATTTGGCCACACAAAGAAATCCTTCATCATTCATGACTCCTGCCTTTGGACGGGCACCGCCAAGTGATGTGCCGGGATGAACGAGTTGCAGCAACCATTTCTTTTCAGGCAACTGGTTCAGTTCCTCACTCTTCTCAATCTCCATACTGGCTGCAACCAAAGCCCTTATATCGGTCAACGGAGGGATACGCAGAGACTTTTCGCGATTGATAAATTCACCATCTTGTGATTCTTTGAAACGGAAACCGCCCATACGAGAGAAATCATCGATACCTATGAGGTAATCGAATGAGGACAGTTTTCGGATGGGGCGTTTCTCTTCGGTGGCAAGGATTTGTTCTCGTCTGTTCAGCAGCAGCCGTCCCCAACGGTCAGGCAAAGCATCGCTGAAGCAGCCGAAAATGTCCCTATCTGGTTGTGTATATTGCTGACCTGGATAATTATTGATGTCAGCACTCAGGAATAGACTGCCATACTGACGAAGCCAGTCATTGTCATACTTGAAAGAATAGGAATCAGAGCCACGAAGCGATTCATAGCCCAATTCACCAACCAGCATGGGTTCGTCAAGCCAGTCGAAGTCCGCATATATAAATAATGTTCGCATAGTTTATTCCTTTTTTGATGCGCGTTCACGATGTTTCAGTGCAAGATCCTGCAAGGCCCTTCCCATCTCATCCTTCTGTGCCAGCAACAAGATGTCATCGTCGAGTTGAAGGGCATAGAGTACACGTAGGTATATACCAATGGCAACAGTCGGCGCACCTTTCTCAATACGGGCAACTGTAAGTGGAGAGCAAGTAGCACGTTCTGCAACCTGTGCCACACTAAGATTGCGACGCAAACGTGCCAGCTTGATTTGCTCGCCAACAGTCTGCATCTTCTGTTCAAGCTTTCTAGGAAGCTTTGTACCCATCGTTGTTTTGCTCATAATAGCATTCAATATTTATTTACGAATGCAAAGATACAACTTTTTCTTTATTTTATGATAGGTTGATACAGTAAAAATGATAAAAAGACACATTATTTAACGATTTCATGCCAAAACACGGGTGTTTGTAATGCGAGCAAAGTAAAAACTATCTCTCATTTTATTAGTTTTGCTTCGTTTTAATAGAGTTTATTAAAACACCGCAAGGAGATGTGCAATTTTAACATTTCCTCGCAGCGCGTTTCAGACATGCATAGAGTTAGCTTTATAAACCCTATGCTTTAAGGCTGCAAACCCTATGCTTTAAGGCTGTAAACTCTATGCTTTGACAAGGCAAAAGATACACATCAGTAGAAGTAAAGTTTTGTAATGTGCAACGAATTGATTTACAATATGTTACATCGGTATAATGCAAAATATATTTTTTTTCAATTTTCAATCAATAATCTTCAATTATCCTAAAATCGTGGCGGTTTTTTTAACATTTGGAGGGCTTTTGATATGTGTTTGGAGACGGAGACACGTAGACAATAGACAATAAGGAGGATTTGTTATGAGACAGAACAAGGAAAAGTATTTTAACGAGACAATAGCGTATCGCAATCGTAACCCACTGAAAATACGCTACTCCAAGACGGTAACGTGGCAAGGACAAATGGGTGAAGAAAAGGGATTCGTGAAGTTTCAGGGCTTTAGCTTAGGCTACCGAGCAGCAGTGAAGATACTGCGCTCGTACCACCTGAGAGGCATACGCTCTATAAAGAAGATTATCGAGACGTGGGCACCACGGAACGAAAATAACACCGAAGCGTATATCGCTAACGTTGTTAATTTCGTACGAAACGCTTCGCTACGAAACGGTGCAAACACCTACGAAAACGAAAACCCTAACCATAACCTTAACAAAAAGTCCCCCTGCAGGGGGGATTTAGAGGGGCTCGAATATTGCGCTCGTACGCAGATAAACCTCAGAGACCGTGAGGAGGTAGTGAACCTACTCCTTGCAATGACCCGAGTGGAGATGGGAGCCAATGCTGCACAGCTACACGAGTTGAAAACAAGTGCCTACATAGGCTATGACCTTGCAGCGACCACCCCTGGGTTCTTTAAGGGAATAAACAAATTGACAAAATGACGAATTGACAAATTGACAAATTAGGAGCGACATCTTGCTAAAAAGAAGCAGGGTGTCGCTCTTGTTATATCTAAGAGATGTCGTAATATCAGGGGCAAGATTTCAAACGGCACCCACGAAGAAAGCCATCTGCGCTGTGTATCAGCAACTTACAAGAAAAACAGTGTATCAAAGAAGACTTTCAACGTCTTTCTCAAAGTCCTTGGGCTCTGTGGTGGGGGCATAGCGCTTGATGGTCGCGCCATCCTTGGAAATAAGGAACTTGGTGAAGTTCCACTTGATGTCGCTGTCCTTCTCAACGCTCTTGCTGATGGTCTTGAAGAGGGCTTTGGCTGCCTTGGCCTTGAGACCGTTATACTCCTCTGTGGGAGCCTGAGCCTTGAGGTATTCAAAGATGGGTTGAGCAGCAGGGCCGTTCACGTCACCTTTCTTCATGATCTGGAAGGTCACGCCGTAGTTCAACTGACAGAACTCCTCTATCTGGGTATCGTTACCAGGATCCTGCTCCTTGAACTGATTGCAGGGGAAACCGATGATTACGAGTCCCTTGTCCTTGTACTTCTGGTTTAACTCCTCCAGTCCTGCGAACTGGGGTGTAAAACCACACTTGCTGGCGGTATTGACGATGAGCAACACTTTACCCTCAAACTGTGCGAAATCCAGTTCCTTACCTTTGCTCGTCTGAGCCTTGAAATCATAGATCTTGTTCATACTTTTTTATATTTTTGATGTTAAACACGAATTTCCATTAATGATGCATGAATTGATATTCTCAACTTTACTCAACTTTATATCGCTTGGCTCATCACTTCTTTCCCTTCTTCCCCTTGTTGTTGCCACCCTTGTTGCCCTTAAAGCCTTTGTTGTAGCCACCCTTGTTGCCAAAGTTGCCATTGTTGTTGCCATGTGCCTCTTTATCGTCCTTGTACCAGAAGAAGTACTGGCGCTGTGCGAGTTTCTCCTTTTGGGTCTTGGCGGTGAAGACGGGTTGGAGGGTGTAGGGGTCGTAGCCTGTATAGTACATCTCGGTGGCGGTGGTCATAGGTGTAGGGGTGAAGTCCTGCACCTGTTCGAGTTTGTAACCCATCTGTCGGGTGAGGTCGGCAAGTCCTGCCATATCCTTCTCATGGCACCCTGGGTGGGAGGAAATGAAGTATGGTATGAGTTGCTGACGTAGTCCCTCCTCCTTGTTGATACGGTCGAAGATACGCTTAAACAGCTGGAAGAGTCGGAAGGAGGGTTTGCGCATGTAGTGGAGCACGGTATCGGAGGTGTGCTCTGGTGCTACCTTGAGGCGACCGCTGACATGGCGCGTGATGAGTTCGCGGGTGTACTGTCGTGCGGCCTCATTGCTCTGCTCATCGTCGCTGTGGTGGAGGAGCAGGTCGTAGCGCACTCCAGAGCCGATGAAGCTCTTCTTGACCTCGGGGAGGGCATCGACAGCGTGGTAGATGTCGAGCAGGGCTGAGTGGTCGGTAATGAGATTGGGGCATACCTGGGGGTGCAGGCAGGAGGGTTTCTTGCATGCCTCGCATGCCTTGGGGTTGCGGCCGTGCATGCCGTACATATTGGCAGAGGGTCCTCCAAGGTCGCTGATATACCCTTTAAACTCGGGCATCTGCACGAGTTGCCTTACCTCTTTCATAATGCTCTCCTTGCTCCGACAGGCGATGAACTTGCCCTGGTGGGCAGAGATGGTACAGAAGGCGCATCCGCCGAAGCATCCGCGATGCAGATTGACGGAGAATTTTATCATCTCATAGGCAGGGATGCGCTTGCCCTTGTACTTAGGATGGGGCACGCGCTGATATGGGAGGTCGAAGGAGGCATCAATCTCCTCGGTGGTCATAGGGGGATAGGGAGGGTTGATGACCACGCAGGGGGAGGAGGTTTGAGGTTGGAGGTTGGAGGTTTGAGGTTTCTTGCCTTGCAAGCGTAGCTTCGCGTCCGATGAGAGGTTTGAGGTTTTCAGGGGTTGGATGAGTCGCTTGGCGTGGTACTTATTGGACTCTTCCTCGACGTGACGGAAGTTGTCTGCCTGGGCTCGCTTGTCGCGCAGGCACTCCTCATGGGAGTGGAGCACTATGTCATCAGGGGTGATGATGATGTCGCTCTGCTCGGCGAGATATACTATCTGAGGGGTGTGGCGCAGCTGATGGAGGGTCTTGCCCTCAGCCAGTCCCTGGGCTATGGCGAGGGTGACCTTCTCACCCATGCCGTAGGTGATCATATCGGCACCTGAGTCGTAGAGTATGCAGGGACGCAGGGCATCCTGCCAGTAGTCGTAGTGGGTGACACGGCGCAGGGATGCCTCTATGCCTCCGAGGATGACGGGGACATCGGGAAAGAGCTGCTTGAGTATCTTAGTATATACTATGCTGGGGTACTCGGGACGACAGTCGTGACGTCCGTCGGGGGAGTAGGCATCCTCGGAACGCAGACGGCGGTTGGCGGTGTACTTATTGACCATAGAGTCCATAGCGCCTGGCGAGATGCCAAAGAAGAGTCGTGGGCGACCGAGTTTCTTGAAGTCACGCCAGTCACCATGCCAGTCGGGCTGTGGCACTATGGCGACACGATAGCCTGCTGCCTCGAGGGTACGCCCTATGACAGCGGCGCCAAAGGAGGGGTGATCGACATAGGCATCGCCGGAGAAAAGAATGACGTCGAGTTCGGTCCAGCCTCGCAGCTCACATTCTTTCTTGGTCGTGGGAAGAAAATCGGTAAGCAAGGGGAAAGGGGTGAGGAAGGAGAAGTTTAATCGTTACCTCGTGCTGCCATAACCTCGGTATAGAGTATCATGAGATTGTGCAGGGCTACGGGCTTCATATTAGGATGATAGAGCACATCAAACGAGAAGTCGAGCAGGCTCTTGTCGGAGGCATTGGTTGACTCCACGAGCGAGCGTGCATTGAGACGCAGTTTGTCGAGTACGCTATCATCGACTATGCCGTTGCTGTCAACGA
Organism: Prevotella sp.; assembly: GCA_017642485.1. Lineage (GTDB taxonomy): Bacteria > Bacteroidota > Bacteroidia > Bacteroidales > Bacteroidaceae > Prevotella. The sequence continues at coordinate 14,168 of JAGCPC010000005.1, forward strand.
GATTGCGAAAGAGTGAGTACTTCTCGATGGTAGCGAGGTGGGAGTCGCTGATCTGCATGGTACGTGTACCAGAGGCGTTGGAAATTATTGTGTACATCTTGGTTTGAGGTTTGAGGTTTGAGGTTGGAGGTTTATTGTAGTAAGAATGTCATGATGCTGCGCATAACGAGGGAGCGCTGTGAGGCATCGGTGATACACTCGAGGGGGAAACCCATGATGAAGGAGCGAGCAGGGGTGGCGACAGCGGCTGTCTTGCCATCAGCATACTGCATGGCGACGAAGGCTCCCTGCTGGGGCGTGAGGACATCGCTGCGAGTGGTGGCATAGTGGCGGTCATTAAGCGTATTGGTGACGGAGAGCGTCTGCTGCATGCCTGTGACGATGCCGTTGAGTCCGCGTATGGTGCTATGGAAAGAGGTGTGGAGGACGTCGCGCAGAAAACGGACTTCCTCATCGCTCTCCAGCATATCAGAAGCTACATAGGAGCCACTGACGAGGAGGGTGTGCCTGCCCGAGATGCTGCCACCTGTGGTGGACATATAGTGGGCGAGTTGCTGTCGGAAGTGTGGGGAGAAGGTCTTGTAGGGACGCAGGGAGTGGCCGTCATTGCGCTCTGCTCCGAGGAGTATGTCGAGACAGTCATAGCGTGAGAGGTCTATGCCCCCCCACTCCACGAGCGACTTGGTGGCGCTGACGATATTATACTGTCCTGCGGAGGCTATGGCAGCGGCATGCTCGGCGACGTAGTCGAAGGTGTTGCCTGCTATGAAACGACCCTGCAGTTCCTGACTGGAATATCCGAAGGTGCCTGGTCCCTCACTGCCTGCCGTAGAGGTAGAGAATACCTGCTGCTGTCCGCTCCACCCTGCTGTGAGACCGTAGCTCATGCCTGGGTCGTCGGCGATATCAAAGCCCTTATCGTCGTAGCCATCGTGAACGGCTGGCGATGAGAGACGTTGGAAACCATTGACCACCATGACCGTCTTGGCTCCTGGCGCATGATAGAGCACACAGAGTTCCTCGGTGGGAAAGGACTCGCCACCATCATTGACGGCAGTGATACGGAAGCGGTAGAGCACATCGCGCTGTAGCTGGACGGTATGGCGTGAATGAGGTACCAGGGTGCCATTGTCATAGCCGTACTGCCCTGCTGACATATATACTTTATAAGAGGTAGGAGTGGCTGAGGGTTCGGCACTGTCACTCTGAGGCACCCAGGTGAGAGATGCCACACCACTGTCACTGAGCGTGATGGAGAAATTATCAGGGCTGAGGGGTTGCACGACGACAGACTTCCTGCCATGAGCCTCAGCCTCATAGCGCAGGATGGTCTTGTAGATAGAACGTGCGAGGGTAAACTTGAAGTCGGGGTCGTGAGCCAGTCGCATATCAGGGAAACTCTGATGAGAGAGGGTCTCAAAGATAGCCGACGGTACGGCAGGATAGCGTGTCTCGCTGTAGTTGCGGTCATAGAGGTGACGCCAAGTCCACTGTCCGTAGCGTGACTTGAGGTCCTTCAAGGACTGGTCGAGCAACTGCTCTGCGAGGTCCTTGGAATGAGAACGCGAGATGCCCGAGGGCAGTCGGCCCTCATCAAAATTGGTGGAACAGATGGCCAGAGAGCCATATATGGACTGCATATCCTTATTATACCCAGCATCAGAATGTACTGCGAGGCTGAGGTCGATGGGCACACGTTTGCCCTCCCTGTTAGGGAGATATGCCGACCCGCCACAGAGCCAGTTGGTCATCAGCGAGCGTACATTGATATCGTCCTTATAATCATTCTCGCCCTTGTAGCCAGCATAGACGGAGTACGGCGCTCCAGCCCACTGGGCATAGTAGCGAGCGCCCTCAAGACATCGTGGCATACCACTCACCGAGCCTCCTCGTGAGATATTGCCCATGCCTCCACCAAAACGTACTGCATCGGCAGTAACATCGCCCTTGGAGAGGGAGTGAGCCGAGAGTACCACACGATTGGCTGTGCTACTGCCAGCATCGAAGTCGAAGGTACCGAGATACACCCACGTGCCGCTACCCATCTGCTGATTGACATGAAAATCGGTACGCACACCCTTGTGATATACGCTATAGAGGGCATCGTCGATGCTATGGGGAGTGGTGGCATAACTCACATAGACGGCATACCGACCCGACTGGGGCAGAGAGGGCTGGTATGACACGAAGGAGGCATCGTCGCTATGCGTGGCACGTGTCATACGCACGGTACCATGTTCGAAGGGGTTGTAACCGTCAGAGATGGTATCGACAGGCATAGCAAAACCCTGTACCCCAGCATCATGCCAGCGACCAGAGGAGGTACCCTCAGAGTAGCCCCGTGCAGGGGTGTCATTATCGACTATCACCTCGGCCATCTGCCAGTCGCGCTCACGAGGCGTGAAGACATTGGCACCAGCACTCTCAAGCATAGGTATGAGGTAAGGCACCACGATGGTCTGGGTAAAGAGATCCTCGGTGGTAGAGAAGAAGAAGGGGCGCTGCCACTTCCAACACTGCTTCGCCTTGTCGTAGTACCTGCCGTGACTCTGCCATAGGGCGATATGAAGGTCCTCCAATCCTGCCGTGATACGGTTGGGACGTGAAACGTTGGTGACCCACGGTGCTCCATCATGGTATATATCACCCCACCATCCGCCTCCGTGGCGACGAGAGCGGCGAGGTTTCTTGACATCATGACCATCATCCTCCTGCCCTGCCAAAAGACTCTCTATAGGCACACCAGCGGCAACAATCACGACATTATAACTGCCATAATGGGCAGGTAGCGCCTTGCGCAACTGCTTGCGGGTCTTCTTGTATATCTTGCGGACAGACTTCTCGGTAAACGTCTGACTGGCAAAATCGTCGTCCATGCAGAGCGTGATGGTGCCTGCCGACTCGTCAATCTTCATCTCCTTGATATGATCCTCGACAGAATCAGCAAAACACGGCACGAAGGAGCACCATGTCATAAAAATAACGAGAAAGAATGAACGAGAAAGGATATGTCTGTATTGTCGCATAAGAAAAAAAGGTAGAAGAAGCTATATCAGCCTATGGTAAACTTATGAGGGTACTTGGCCTTGTAGGCAGTGAAATACTGCTTTATCTCGGCCATATCAGCCTCCACATCGCCAGTAGGGATAAAGCTACGGGTACACTGTATCAGTTTGCGTTCGTAATCAAGACCATACAGGAGAATGGGTATGCCAGCCTTGTGGGCTATAAAATAGAAGCCCTTCTTCCAATGAGGATTGAGGCTACGCGTGCCCTCGGGAGTGATGCATAGGCTAAACTCCTTCTCACGTATGGCTGCATGGGCGAGGCTGTCGGTCATAGACGTATTCCTCTGGCGATACACGGGTATGCCGCCATAGTGACGGAATATGGGTCCAAGAGGCCAGAAGAACCAATCGCTCTTCATAAGATAGTTTATCTGCATACCCTCAGCACGGGCATACAGACGTCCAAGCACAAAATCCCAGTTGCTGGTGTGGGGAGCGAGGCATATAACAAACTTGTCAGGGATATCAACAGTGATATCCTTGGACCATCCCAGCTTCTTGTATAGCAGCCAGGAACAAAACTTCTGAGACATCATGAATGGAGATTGCCTATCTGGTCAACAAGATCGTTGACATCGTTGTTGAAACTATTGATGAGCGCCTTGTAATAATCCTTGGCCTTCATACCAGGTTCGGGATGAGACACACGCATGATGTAGTCAGAGTGGGTCTTCATCAGTGAAGTGAGGAAAGAGTCAACGTTAGCCTCATCACTATTATTACTGTACAACGCCGTAGCGACACACTCAGCAAAGAGTTCGCTGCAGATGTAATTTATCTCCTTCTTTAAATTCCTCTTATTAGCCATAGAATAAAAAAAGTATTAAGATTAGATTTGATGCTCAAAGTTAGCAAAAAAAACGATAACAGCAAACAATCGACGACGTTTTTGCATTTTTTTTAATAATAATGTGGCATTTTTATACATTATATCAGTAATTTTTATTACTTTTGCACTTGCATAAATCATTTTGAAGATATAAAAACAATATACATAAAATGGCAAAAGAGCTCAAAGACCTCACAAAACGTGCAGACAACTATAGTCAATGGTATAACGACCTCGTGGTAAAGGCTGACCTCGCAGAGCAGTCAGCAGTACGCGGATGTATGGTGATAAAGCCATACGGATACGCAATATGGGAAAAGATGCAGCAACAGCTGGACAAGATGTTTAAAGAAACAGGAGCCGTCAATGCATACTTCCCCCTGCTCATACCAAAGTCATTTCTGTCAAGAGAGGCAGAGCACGTTGAGGGTTTTGCCAAAGAAGCAGCAGTGGTGACACACTACCGCCTGAAGACCAACGAGAAGGGCGACGGCGTAGTGGTGGACCCTGCAGCAAAGCTGGAGGAGGAGCTCATCATACGTCCTACCTCAGAGACCATCATCTGGAACACATACAAAAACTGGATACACTCATGGCGCGATCTGCCATTGATGTGCAACCAATGGTGTAACGTGATGCGATGGGAGATGCGCACACGCCCATTCCTGCGCACATCAGAATTCCTGTGGCAGGAGGGACATACAGCACATGCCACTCGCGAAGAGGCAGAAGCAGAGGCACAGAAGATGCTGAAGGTATATGCCGAGTTTGCCGAGAAATGGATGGCTGTGCCTGTGATACAGGGCGTAAAGAGTGAGACAGAGCGCTTCGCCGGAGCACTCGACACATACACCATAGAGGCTATGATGCAGGACGGCAAGGCTCTGCAGAGCGGAACGTCACACTTCCTGGGACAAAACTTCGCTAAGGCGTTTGAGGTGACATACCTTACTAAGGAGAACAAGCAAGAATACGTTTGGGCTACATCATGGGGTGTTTCTACCCGTCTCATCGGTGCGCTCATAATGACCCACTCCGATGACAACGGACTGGTACTGCCTCCACGCTTGGCACCACTGCAGGTGGTAATAATACCTATCGGCAAGGGCGAACAGCAAAACGAGATAGCAGAGAAATTCCAACCTGTCATCGAGGCTCTCAAGGCGAAGGGCATCACAGTGAAATACGACGATGCTGACAATAAGCGCCCAGGATTTAAGTTTGCCGACTACGAACTGAAGGGTGTGCCCGTACGTATAGTAATGGGTGGCAGAGACCTGGAGAACGGCACCGTAGAGATAATGCGCCGTGATACGCTGGAGAAAGAGACTGTAGGCTTCGATGGACTGGCTGAGAGAGTGGAGGATCTCTTGAATGACATTCAAGAGAACATATACAAGAAGGCTGTAGCATTCCGCGATGCCCACATATACGAATGCGACAACTACGAGGAGTTTAAGGAGAAGGTCAAGGACGGTGGATTCTTCCTATGCCACTGGGACGGCACTGCCGAGACAGAGGCACAGATAAAGGAAGATACGCAGGCTACGATACGCTGCGTGCCATTTGCCTTCGAACAGACTCCTGGCACCGATATGGTAAGCGGCAAACCAAGCAAATGCCGCGTACTCATAGCAAGAAGTTACTAACCACACTTCAATATGGACACTGACTATAAAAAGGAATCTACAGGTAAGAGTGAGGGAACTCTTCACCATCATCAGCACCACCATCACCACCACCATAGTAGTAGCAGAAGCAACAGTGCTTCCGATACTCTGATTGGCGAATTTAAAAAGTACCTGGAGGCGAAGAAGGCTGAGAGAAAGTACAAAGATTCTACCTCTTTGTATCGTTCCCGCATGAGAGAAAGACGACTGCGCAAAAAAATTATGGAGTCCTTGATGCTCCTTCTTACCATTTTCGTCTTAATCCTTGTTGGTATGGGTGTCATATATGCCTATTACATTGATACATAGATGATATTTATTACTAAAATACTTTACAAATTACTAACCCAACTTAATTAACAAAACAAAAAGAAAATTATGAAAAAGTATGTTGCTGAAGCAATCGGTACCTTCGTACTGACCTTCCTTGGCTGCGGTGCAGCAGTATCACTTGGTTGTGCAGAAGATAACACTGCTGCAGTAGTAGGCACAGCTATCGCATTCGGCCTCTCAGTAGTTGCTATGGCCTACACCATCGGCGGCGTATCAGGTTGCCACATCAACCCAGCCATCACCCTCGCATGTCTCATCGACAAGCGTATGTCCATGAAGGATGCATGCGGATACTGGTGCGGACAGTTTATAGGTGGTATCGTGGCAGGTGCATGCCTCGCACTGATATACTGCTGTGAAACGACAGGCCTCGGAACAAACGGCCTTGCAGGCGTTAACGGATGTGCCGGAACAGGTATCCTCGTAGAGGCAATCCTCACCGCTCTCTTCGTATTTGTAGTACTCGGAGCAACAGATTCTAAGGTGGGTGCAGGTAACTTTGCAGGTCTGGCTATCGGTCTGTCACTCATCCTTATCCACCTGGTAGGCATACACTTCACAGGTACATCAGTGAACCCAGCTCGCTCACTCGGCCCTGCTATCTTCAAAGGTGGCGAGGCTCTCACCAACGTATGGGTATTCTTCGTAGGTCCATTTATCGGTTCTGTCGTAGCCGTTATCCTGTGGAAGTTTGCAGGCCCATGCTGCTGCAAGAAGTGCTGCGAGAATAAGGAAGATGAATAAAGAGATACTCAGCAGATAAGGTATCATATACACCTTATTATATGTGGCATGTGTAAGAAAATCACTGATTTACTTGCACATGTCATTTTTTATTAGTACCTTTGCACCGCTTTTTGCGTATTTGGCGCTGAAGCAGAACTTAATTTACACATTTTACATTATTCACAAAACAATGATGAATCATTACGAAACCGTTTTCATTTTGACTCCCGTTTTGTCTGATGAACAGACAAAGGAAACGGTCGCTAAGTTCACAAAGGTACTGAAGGACAATGGTGCCGAGATACTGAACGAAGAGGCTTGGGGACTCAAGAAGATGGCTTACGCTATTGACAAGAAGTCAACAGGTTTCTACAACCTCGTTGAGTTCAAGGCTGAGCCATCAGTTGTTGCAACACTCGAGACAGCTTATCGTCGCGAGGAAAAAGTAATCCGTTTTATGACCGTAAAGCTTGACAAGTATGCTTCTGCCTATGCAGAGAAGCGTCGCAACAAGCTTTCTAAAAAAGAGGAGGCTTAAACAATGGCAGAAAATTCAGAAATCCGTTATCTTACAGCACCAACAATCGACACTCGTAAGAAAAAGTATTGCCGTTTCAAGAAGAGCGGTATAAAGTACATCGACTACAAGGATCCTGAGTTCCTCAAGAAGTTCCTCAACGAGCAGGGCAAGATCCTTCCACGTCGTATCACTGGAACATCTCTGAAGTATCAGCGTCGTGTGGCACAGGCTGTAAAGCGTGCTCGCCAGATCGCACTGCTTCCTTATGTAACCGATCTTATGAAGTAATTAAAACACATTTAAAAGGAGGATTACACAATGGAAATCATACTGAAAGAAGATATCATCGGTCTTGGATACAAGAACGACATCGTGAATGTAAAGTCTGGCTATGGCCGTAACTACCTCATCCCACAGGGCAAGGCAGTTATAGCATCACCATCAGCAAAGAAGATACTCGCTGAGAACCTCAAGCAGCAGGCTCACAAGCTCGCTAAGATACTTGAGACAGCTGAGGCTGAGGCAGCAAAGCTCAACGGCGTATCTGTAGAGGTTACAGCAAAGGTTTCAGCTACTGGCGTTCTTTACGGCTCAGTTACTTCAGCTACCGTTGCTGAGGAACTCGCTAAGAAGGGCATCGAGGTAGATCGCAAGCGCATAGTAATGAAGGATATCAAGACTGTAGGCGAATATGCTGCAACAGTGATATTCCACAAGGAAGTAAGCGTAGAGATACCTGTAACAGTACTCGCTGAGGGCAACAGCGCAGCTGTAAAGCCAGAGGCAGAGGTAAAGGCTGAGGCTGCACCAGCAGTCGAGGAAGCTCCTGCTACTGAAGAGGCTCCTGCTACTGAAGCAGCAGAGTAACTCTCTCACACTTCGAAAGAATAATCACAACATAAATCCCGATTGTCCCACCCCATGTGACGGCACTCGGGATTTTTTTCGAATATTCTATAGTGGCTATAGTTCCTATAGTACCTATATAAAATTAAAAGACAATGAAAGCATTTGTTTTCCCTGGTCAGGGAGCCCAGTTTACAGGAATGGGTAAAGACCTATACGATAACAACCCTAAGGCGAAGGAACTCTTCGACAAGGCAAACGACATCCTCGGCTTCGAGATAACAAAGATAATGTTTGAGGGTACTGCTGAGGAACTCAAACAGACCAAGGTAACACAGCCAGCAGTATTCCTGCACTCAGTAATCAAGGCTATCTGCCTCGGCGACGAGTTTGATGCTGACATGACAGCAGGTCACTCACTCGGCGAGTTCTCTGCCCTCGTAGCAGCTGGAGCACTGAGTTTTGAAGATGGATTGAAGCTTGTCAGCAAGCGTGCTATGGCTATGCAGAAGGCATGCGAGGCAGCACCATCAACTATGGCAGCTATCATAGGTCTGGACGACGCTAAGATAGAAGAGATCTGTGCAAGCATCAACAAGCCAGGCAACGTGGTAGTGCCAGCAAACTACAACAACCCTGGTCAGCTCGTTATCTCAGGTAACGTAGAGGCTATCAACGAGGCTTGCGAGGCTATGAAGGAAGCAGGTGCCAAGCGTGCCCTCGTGCTCCCTGTAGGCGGAGCATTCCACTCACCACTCATGCAGCCAGCAAAGGACGAACTGCAGGCAGCCATCGAGGCAACAGAGTTTCACACCCCACGCATACCTGTATATCAGAACGTCGATGCAAAGGCTCATACCGATGCCAACGAGATAAAGCAGAACCTCATCGCTCAGCTTACAGCTCCTGTGAAATGGACATACGAGGTAAAGCAGATGATGGCTGACGGCGCTACCGACTTCGTAGAGTGCGGTCCAGGTAAGGCGCTACAGGGCATGATACTGAAGATAGCAAAGGGTGTAGAAGGCATCACTATCGACGGTGTGCAATAATACAACAGAGACATAACATATATAGTCAAAATTAAAACAGCGGTCACATTATAATGTGACCGCTGTTTTAATTTTATTCTAATACCCGAAACAGGGCGATACAGTCTATATATCCAGATGATGTCTGCACCCAATCAGGCAGTACCCTTTCACTTGCATACCCCATACTGCGAAGCATAGCGAGGCACGTAACATTGTCAGAAGGTACAATAGCATATATCTGATGTATATGCAGATGTGATGCTGCATAGGCGTGTAACAGCTTAAGTGCTCCTACAGCATACCCCTTACCACGCTCTTCCTTAAGGATGGCGATACCCATTTCTGCACGGCTGTTGGCAGGAGAGAAATCGAAAAGATCTATAAGACCTACCGCCTTACCATCATCAGCAGTTATCACAAGACGCAACTGTCTGTCGGCATAGAGGTCATGTCGCTGACTGAGGATGTACTGCTCGAGGTCATAACGGCTATACGGCACATTGACACTGCTCACATCCCACAGATCGGGGTCATTCTCTATAGTATAGAGTAAATCAATATCATGAGGTTCGATGGCTCGTAGTTGCATATTGGGAAGGTATGATAATTTAGGATGCTCTTTTTACGAAAAAAAGTGAAATAAAAGTTATAACAGCGAGATAGACATAGGAGGGAAAACTATCCAACAAGAGATAAGCCGCAACATCGGCAATTATCAGTATTGCAAACAGGAAATATGTAAGTTTTGATATATTGCGCCGTTTACCGTACCACAGTAGCAACGGGATAAGTACTATCGTAGCTATTGTCAGGATATACTGAATAAGAAAATTCATAATAATATATCGATTATCTATTGTAGATTACTTCACCTCCTTAATAAAACCATGACGGTATGCATAGAGCAACTGGCGCAGGTCATTAACCTGTTGTTTCAGTTCGCGACCACGATCAGTCTCAGCCACAAGGATACGATGTCCTGCACGCGCCACAATCTGCGTAGTGGACTTGATATCCCTACCCTCGCGCACTGCATCATCAACATTGGTAAAGGGTTCGTGCTGCACCAGTTCAAACTCGCGTGAGTGGTACACCAATGTGTAGCCAGCGATGCCTGTTTCCTTATGGTATGGCTCTGAGAATCCACCATCAATCACCATCAGTTTGCCATTAGCTTTTATAGGACTCTCACCCTTCTTGACATGCACTGGTACGTGTCCATTGATAATATGACGATTTTCACCCTTCACGCCAAATGCATCGAGAATTGTGTCAGCCATCTTTTCAGCCGTTGCCTCATTACCTCTCAACTGAAAGAACCATCCTTTTTTCTCTTCATGAGTTTCCTTCTCGGCGATAAAATAGCGCTCAAAAGTTGCCATCTTTGACTTATCAAAGAGGCACGAATCCTTTCCACACCACAGATAGAGGAAATAATCGCGGGCATAGTCTTTCTCCTCCTGAGGAGTATCATTGGCAAAAGCAGAACGTACCAACATACCTATACGGTGCATCAGTACGTGACCAGAAGCAAATACGCCAGGCATAATCTCCACTTCCTTCAAGGTGCCATCAGCATTGAGAGGCACTGAGGCATGGAAGAGGAGGTTGTCATTGTATATGGCATACATACAGCCATGAGACAGTATGGTACGCATATGTCGCTGCAACTTCTCGGATACACGGAAAGAGTGATGGAGCTTCTTCATGAGCAACTCCTCTTCATCTGTAAATTTCTCAGGATTAGCAGGGTCAACCGTTGGAAAATTCATGTCGAGCATCTTGTATTTCTTACCATCGATATCACATGTACCATCAGAGAAATCAACGCGTGAGAACATACAACGGTCGTCCATCTTCCAAACGAGGTTACGCTTTATCAGCTGCGCCTCACTCTTAAACTGCAACACTGAAATGGCCTTGTGCATCATCGTCATAAGACGAAGGGTCTTATCGTCAAAACGATCTTTGTTTTCGCTATTGAGTATAGGAGCAAAAGCCTCACAGGGGTCATCGCCATATGTCTCCATAGCAAATGTGGCGAGTGGCATAAGATTTATGCCATATCCGTCTTCCAAAGTCGTGAGGTTGGCATATCGCAAAGACAGGCGTATGACATTACAGATACAAGCGTCATTGCCAGCACAGGCTCCCATCCATAGTATATCGTGATTGCCCCACTGGATGTCCCAGGAATGATAGTCCATAAGTTTGTCCATTATAATATGCGCACCAGGACCACGGTCGTATATATCACCAAGAAGATGCAACTGGTCAATGGCGAGTCGCTGAATGACATTGGCCAAAGCTATGATAAAATTGTCGGCAGTATCGGTAGAGATTATAGTATCAATGATTATATTGACATAAGCTGCTTTGTTGCCATCCTCGGAACGCTCCTGTAGGAGTTCCTCAAGGATATAGCGATACTCCTCTGGAAGGTTCTTGCGAACTTTAGAGCGAGTATATTTTGATGACACTTCACGAAAGACCTTGACAAGCTGGTACAGCGTCATACGATACCATTCCGCCATTTGAACATCTGCATCAGACAACTGCGAGTACTCAGCCTTGACGAGTTCAAGTTTCTGCTCTGGATAATATATCAGCGTACACAGTTCTTTCTTTGCCTTCGTGGGCATATACTCGCCGAATATCTCATCAACCTTCTGCGATATACGTCCAGAAGCATTTTTCAGAACATGGAGAAAGGCTTCATGCTCACCATGAATATCTGCAAGAAAGTGCTCCGTCCCCTTGGGCAGATTCATAATAGCAGAAAGATTGATAATCTCACTCGATGCAGCAGCAACATTAGGAAAAGTCTTTGCCAACAGTTGCAGATAGTGGATATTTTTCTCTATATCGTACTTCATTATCTAATTAGGAATTAGAAATTAGAAATTAGAAATTAGGAATTATGAACTATGAACTAAATAATGTCGTATCCTACAGACATATTATACATATCATGAAGAAGGTTTTGTATCTTTCTTGTAAAACGTTTCAAGCGAAGACGAGAAAGTTCTTTCGCTACTACATCCTCATTAAAATCATCATTTCTAAAAATATCATACAACTCCATCTTGTGACGAAGAGTAAGGCGCTTCATGCCCTCTTTATGTGCACGCATTATAGATGTCACGGCCTTATACTCCAAGGAGGTCGTATCTTTCAGGTGCGTCTTGAACAAGGGCAAGGGCAACTGTGACAAACTGCCACGTTTTTTTGCCTTGCGGTCAACATATCTCGGCATTTCGCCAACATTTTCATAAAGTGGTATGTTATAAGAGCGCTGTCTGGCTCCCTCAAGAAACTTATCAAGCACATCCTCATCATAAGCATAGAAAAAGACTCGACGATAAGAGAGTGTTCCTTTATCCGACTTTACTGGTTCTACCGTATTATTCGTAAGGTCTTCCTTGTTCTTTGTTGCAGTAATGAGGCATCGTTCCACAAGCATCTCCTCATCAGTTGTAATGAAGCGTCGGTATGAAGAGTCAATAGCCTTCTGATAGGCAGCGAGAACGGCGAGAGTGAGAGAACCGTCATGAGCATCATCCTTTGGTGAGTCAGGCAATATCTCCACACGTTTCTTGAGAGAAAGATTGCGTATATCGTGCCACTCCTTTTCGTTAATAGCAAGGAGCGACGTAGAACGGCGCACCATGGGTGCTTGGTAAAAAATGAGGGGCAGAAGTTTGGTCTTGAGGAAATCAGTATTAAGCACCTCCGGCGACATGCCACCATATGTTGATACACAGGTAACATATCCATTTTTACGTGCCGTGCGCTCCATGACATACAACATGTGGTTCCATGAACCATGAATATGCACTATATCTGGCTGTAGCAACTCCAAACATTTTTTTATCTCACGAATGGTGCGATATGCTTTCATCGGACCCTTCACAGACAACTCCGGAAGATACATGATACGCAGAGAGTACTCTACTGCCAGTCGTTGCTCCATCTCCCTCGTAAGGTGCGTGGATGTAACGATATATGACTCCGTCTGTCCTGACACGGAGCTGACAATGCGCAATATAGCACTTGTCACTGGTGACATGGCCTCAGACAGAGAGGGTATGTAGTGTAATATCTTCATAACTTGTGCGTCATGAAATCATATTTGTCGGTTGCATAGTACTTTAGACGAGTACCGAGGTTATACCACGATACAAGCCAGTCAAATATTACTGCCTTTATGGGGTGAACATTATCGAAGTATCTAAGCACAGGGGCATATATAGCGCAACGTATCACAAAAGACAGTATCCACAATAATATTGCCGAAGAAAGTATTACGATATGTGCAAGAGACATCTGTCTTGACATCACAACACCCCAGGCACCATATACTATCGCAGATATAGTAAGTACGTTGTATATATGCATAGTCCACAAATCAACATGATAGCGCAGTCTGAAGGAGAAAGAGCGTTTCATGGACTTAAATGAATCTATACTGTGCATATGACGGTACATCCACTGTTTCTTTGTAGGTTTGCTTAACACCAGACGAGCTTCTGGAGCGACGGCTATCATCGTACGCTCTTTAGTAGCAAACTTATTCACCAAGTGCTCATACTCCGCACGCTGATACTCAAGGTTGCCAGCAAAACCTTGCTTTTGAAAAAAATCTTCCTTACGTAGTGCTATGAGGGGCTGATTGGTAGAGAATGCGGTACCCCTTTGAGCAGAATTAAGATGATACAAAGCAGTGCGCAACTGATCATAACGATAATATGCTGGCGAAGATGCCTCGTAAGGAGTCGTGCCTATTACTAAGTTCGTCTCGTCACTGATGTATTTTGCAAAATGACGAAGCCACTGACTATCCTTTGGCAAACAGTGCACACTCGTAAGAACACACCAATCATGCTTGGCTGCCCTCATACCAATAGTGATGGCGAGTTTCCTGCGACTGAGATAACGCGATGAGGTCGGTAGTTTGGTATAATAAAGATGAGGATTATCTTTATATTTTTTCAATATATCCTCAGACAAACCATCTCCTTCACCAATCACTATAACAACCTGATAGTCTGCATCATACTCCTGAGAAAGGAAGCCTTCTAAAACCCTATCTAACTGCCGAGTATTATCAGGAGCAGCTATTATGATGGAAAGTGGAAGTAACTTATCATTGACGGGGTGTCTGTCCTTTATCTTGCGAATAAAAGGACTAAATAGCGGTGTAACTACTGCCAACACCAATAACACTGCTACAACAATAATATGTAATGGTATTGTCACCATATACATCACAAGCTACATTAAGTAACCTTTGGGGAGCTTTCGACAATTATACTGACATGCCATAATCTCACCATATGCGCCAGCAGAACGCAGAGCAATCAGATCGCCACGGTGACATTTAGGTAATCTCTCAAACTTTCCAAACACGTCGCTTGACTCACATATCGGTCCTACCACATCATATACCTCTGCATCTTCCTGACTTGAGAGATTTTGTATATGATGATGAGCATCATAGAGAGCAGGGCGTATAAGGTCAGACATACCCGCATCGACAATGGCAAATTGCTTCACATGAGCCTTTTTTACATACAACACACGTGTAATCAGTGACCCCATCTGTCCCACGACGGCACGTCCCAGTTCGAAATGTACCTGTTGACCATCACGAAGTTTCAGATGTCGAGCATAGGTAGAAAAATAGCTGGCAAAGTCTGGTATCGGGTTTTTGTCTGGATCTTTGTAATCTATACCTAAACCTCCTCCAACATTTATATTTTTCACTTTTATACCCTGAGAGTCAAGTCGGTCCTGTAACTCATTGATACGATTGGCCAATGCTACGAAGTCGTCCATTTCAAGTATCTGGCTTCCGATATGGAAATGTAAACCGATAAACTCTATGTTTGACAGTTCGTTGGCAACATGTATTGCCTTTTCCATATCCTCCATAGCGATACCAAACTTATTCTCTGCCAATCCTGTAGTGATATTGGCATGAGTATGAGCGCCCACATTAGGATTTATGCGGAAGCACACCCTCGCCGTCTTGTTTTTCTTTTCTGCAAGTTCGTTGATAATGTGCAACTCCTCGAGTGACTCCACGTTGAAACAGAATATACCAGCATCAAGTCCCAGATTTATCTCCCAATCGCCTTTGCCCACTCCAGCATATACTATGTTGCCAGCATCAAAACCTGCATTGAGTGCCTGCTGTATCTCACCTCCGCTGACAGCATCTACCCCAAACCCTGCCTTTTGTATCTCTCGGAGCACATCGAGGTTTGCATTAGCCTTTATTGCGTAGTGCAGATGGTAACCAGAATATTTGCTCAGCTCGTTCTTTATGGCGTCAAGAGTGGCTGAGAGCACCTTCTTATCGTAATAATAAAAAGGTGTCTCAAGAGCCTTGAATTTATCTATCGGAAATTGTGTCATCGTCGTGTTGTTGTGATTTCGTTCTATGCGTTGAAGAGTTTTGCCGAAAGGTTCTGAAGTGCCTTCTTCTTATCCTCTGCCTTGATAAGGAAGGATATATTGTAGTTAGAACCGCCATATGATATCATGCGCACAGGAATATTTGCCATGGCATCGGTAACGAGTGTCTCGAAGCCTACGTTTGACCAATCAAGATCACCTGCCACACAGATGATACACATATTCTCATCAACAGTCACCGAACCATATTTTTTCAGTTCGTCAACGATACGTCCAAGGTTGCTACTATTATCTATCGAAACACTTACTCCCACCTCTGAAGTAGTTATCATATCGATAGGGGTATTGTGGGTTTCAAATATCTCGAATATCTTGCGCAAGAAACCTGTAGCAAGCAACATACGACTTGACTTTATCTTTATCGCTGTGATATTATCCTTTGCTGCAACAGCCTTTATCTTACCCTTTACAAGGTCATTGTTGATGACGGTTCCCTCAGCTTCTGGCTCCATAGTATTCTTTATACGCACTGGTATGCCAGCAAACTTAGCAGGCTGTACACATGTTGGATGCAATATCTTTGCTCCAAAATAAGCAAGCTCTGCAGCCTCTTCAAAATTAAGTTGGTGCACAGCATCTGTCTTCTCTACAAAACGTGGATCATTATTGTGCATACCATCGATGTCTGTCCAAATGATTATCTCATCAGCACCTATGGCAGCACCTATGAGTGAAGCGGTATAGTCAGATCCACCACGTTGTAGGTTATCAACCTCATCGTACGCATTACGACATACAAATCCCTGTGTAATGTAAATCTGGTATCCCGGATTAGCTTTCAATACTTTGGTGATATGCTCCTTGATATAAGGCATGTCTGGCTCAGCATTCTTGTCTGTACGCATAAAGTCGAGAGCATCGAGAAGTATCGTCTTAACACCCTGTTCGTTTAGATAGTTCGTCACCATATTTGTTGACATTACCTCACCCTGTGCTACGACTATTTTCTCCTCGAAACTGGTGAAGGTGTCTTTGGTGAAGGAACGCAGATACTCAAACTCCTTTTTAAGAAATTCGCTGGTCTTCTTTTTCATGGCATCGGTAGAGTACAATTCCTCCACATGTGCCATATATTTCTTTTCCAACTTATTGATAACCTCCTGTGCTCCTTCGGGATTCTTCTTATAAAGATAATCCGAAATCTCTACGAGAGAGTTAGTTGTACCTGACATGGCGGAGAGCACTACGAATGTTGGCTCACCCGACTTTGTTATTAGTTTTGCTACACCCTGCATACGCTCTGGAGAACCTACAGAGGTGCCACCAAATTTCATTACTTCCATAGTTTTATTTATCGTTATTTATTCTACTTTTTATAAACAATCTCAATATCCCGAAGATATCTTTACCTACCCAATTCTGTAAGTTCGATAAACTTCTGATCTTCACACTGATATACTCTTCCTGGATAGCGTTCCAACATGGGTAGGTTATGGGTTGTCATCACAACAGCAGTACCTGCTGCAGAGATTTCATTAAATAATCCTATAATCTGGTCTGCAGTCTCAGGATCGAGGTTTCCCGTTGGTTCGTCGGCAAGGATTATCTTTGGCGAATTGAGTAGTGAACGCGCGATAGCAATACGCTGTTGCTCACCACCAGACAACTCATGTGGCATCTTGTCCTCTACACCTTCCATCTTTACAGCCTTCAGAACCTCCGCGATACGTTGTTCTCTGTCAGCCTTATTATCCCATCCTGTCGCTCTGAGCACAAAATCAAGATTTCCTCTCACCGTTCTGTCTGTAAGAAGTTTGAAATCTTGGAATATTATACCCATCTCTCTGCGCAAAGGCTGTATCTCCCAACGTTTTATATATGTCATATTGCGTCCAAGAACTATTGCCTCTTCTGCACTGTCAATCTCCATCTCACCATAAAAGGTACGGAGGAGCGAACTTTTACCAGATCCAACCTTGCCGATTATATATACGAAGTCGCCAGCATCAACATTAAGATTGACACCCTCCAACACGTAATCATCGTCAACATGTCGAAAACTTACGTTTTTATACCTTATCAACATCGTCGTTCGTTTAGTGTTTCTTCCAACCTGGGTTATGACGTTCTGCAAGTTCGGCTGCCATATCCTCTATGCGCAATCCCTTAGAGGTGAGGAGCACTATAAGATGATACAGCATGTCGGAACCTTCGTATATCAGTCGGTCATTGGTTCCGTTTGTTGCCTCGATGACGAGTTCAAGAGCCTCTTCGCCTACTTTCTGCGCCATACGATTCAGTCCATCCTTAAACAAAGAAGTAGTGTAACTACCCTCTGGCATTTCTTTATAACGTGTTTCAATAAAGTCCTGCAACTCTGACAGGAACAAGAGCGGATTTTTCTCTTCCATTTATACCTATTTTATTCTTTTAAACCTTTGAACTTCTGAACCTTTGAACTTTCAAACTATTTATTCTCTTCTCCCCAACAAGTATCGGTACCTGTGTGGCAAGTGGGACCGTGAGGATGTACCTTCACCAGCAGTGTATCATTATCACAATCGACCTTTATATCTACCAAGTCGAGGAAGTTGCCACTCGTCTCGCCCTTCGTCCACAGACATTTTCTGCCCCTGCTCCAGAAGGTCACCTTACCAGTATCGATGGTTTTCTGCAGTGCCTCTTCATTCATGTAGCCCAGCATCAACACATTCTTTGTTACTGCGTCCTGTATGATGGCGGGTACCAGTCCCCCACCCTTTTCAAAATCTATCTTCATCTTACTACTATTCCTTCTTTCTTCAACCATGCTTTAAGTTCGGGAATGGGTATCTCACCGAAGTGAAACACTGAGGCAGCGAGAGCAGCATCAGCCTTACCCACAGTGAAGGCATCACGGAAATGCTCTTTCTTTCCTGCTCCCCCACTTGCAATAATTGGAATGGGCAATGCATCGGCAAGCATGGCGAGTGCCTCATTGGCAAATCCATGCTTCACACCATCGTGGTTCATTGATGTGAAGAGTATCTCTCCTGCTCCCCTGTCGGCCACCTCTTTCGCCCAGTCTAATAGAGTGCGTTCCACACGTATCCTACCTCCATTGATGTAGCAGTGCCATCCATCGTCATCCATACGTGCATCGATGGCACAAACACATACCTGCGAACCGAAGCGTGTTGATATCTCATTTATAAACTCCGGACGACGCAGTGCTGCGCTGTTTACACTTACCTTGTCAGCTCCTGCTTCCAGCATCCTATCCACGTCTTCTATGGCGTTTATGCCTCCTCCCACAGTGAACGGTATATTTATTTCACGTGCCACTCTTGTCACCATGTCAGTAAAAGTCTTTCGACCTTCATGTGAGGCTGTGATGTCAAGATAGCACAGTTCATCGGCACCTGCATCACTGTAAGCCTTGCCCAGTTCTACAGGATCGCCTGCAGAACGCAGGTTGACGAAGTTGGTGCCTTTTACCGTCTCACCATTCTTTACATCCAAACATGGTATGATTCTTTTTGCAAGCAATTTCTTTCGTTCGTTAATTTGTTATTTCGTCTATTTGTATCTTTCCCTCGTAGTATGCTTTGCCGAATACAACTGCTGGTATCCCTGCCCTATCGAGGTTTGTTATGTCGTCATTACATCCCACACCACCTGAGGCTATCAGATGTATATGTGGATACTCAGCCATTATCTGCTTATAGAGCTCTATGGCAGGTCCCTCAAGCGTACCGTCCTTGCTTATCTCGGTGCAAAGCACGTTCTTCACACCCATTTCGATATATTTCTTCAGGAAAGGAATCAACTCCTCCTCAGAGTCTTCTTTCCACCCGTTTATGCTTATTTTGCCATTTCTCACATCAGCGCCGAGCACTATCTTATCCGCTCCATACTTGGTGATCCACTCCTCGCAGAGTTGCGGATTAGTTACTGCTATGCTTCCAAGCGTCACCATCGTAGCACCGGCATTAAAAGCTTTCTCTATATCTTCTGCTGTCTTAATACCACCACCGAAGTCCACTATCAGCGAGGTGTTATCAGTGATGGCTCTCAGTACAGCATCATTGACTATATGTTTCGACTTTGCTCCATCAAGATCTACCACGTGCAGACGCTTAAAACCCAGTTTCTCAAACTCTTTAGCTTGAGCCACAGGATCTTCATTATATATTTTCTGTGTGCCATAGTCGCCCTTGGTAAGTCTCACGCACTTACCTCCTATAAGGTCTATGGCTGGTATCATTTCTATCATCTGAATCCTTATTCTTTATCTATCCAATTCAATGAAATTACGCAGTATCGTCTCGCCGACGGCACCGCTCTTTTCTGGATGAAACTGTGTAGCGTAGAAATTATCCTTGTGAATAGCAGCAGAATAGTCAAGGGTGAAGTTCGTCTTTGCTATCGTAAATTCCTCATGCAGTGGAACATAGTATGAGTGTACGAAATACACGAAATCGCCATCATTCAAGCCTTTGAACAGAGGGTTAACGTTAAGGTTAAGGTTAACGTTAATAGAATTCCATCCCATCTGCGGAACTTTATCCTCATGTCGCTGTGGCACGAATCGTTTTACCTCCATTGGGAATATACCAAGGCAGTCTGTACCTCCTTCTTCGGAGTGTCTGCACATCAACTGCTGTCCTATGCATATTCCCAACACAGGTTGCTTCAAGTCACATATCACTCTGTCCAGCCCATGCTCTCGCAGATAGCTCATTGCGTGACTGGCCTCGCCCTGTCCTGGAAATATCACACGATCCGCCTTCATCAGTTCGTCTGCATCATCTGTCCATATAGGTTCTATGCCCAGACGTTTCACAGCATTGATTACACTGAATACGTTACCAGCATTATATTTTACTATAGCTACATTCATTTCGCTCAACTGTTCATCGCCATAAGAAATTCCTGGTTATCTCTTGTACGCACCATCAGATTATGTATCTGCTGCATTGCCTCTGTAGAGTTCATATCCGAGATGCTCTTACGCAGTATCCACATACGGTTGATGGTAGTCTCATCATGTAGCAGGTCATCACGACGTGTACTTGATGCGATAAGATTGACTGCTGGGAAGATACGCTTGTTGGCAAGTTGGCGGTCGAGCTGCAACTCTGAGTTACCCGTACCCTTAAACTCCTCAAATATCACCTCATCCATCTTACTGCCCGTATCTGTCAATGCAGTTGCTATTATGGTCAGCGAACCACCATTCTCTATATTACGTGCTGCACCGAAGAAGCGCTTTGGCTTCTGCAGAGCGTTGGCATCGACACCACCAGTGAGCACCTTGCCCGATGCTGGAGCCACAGTATTGTATGCACGTGCCAAACGTGTTATAGAGTCAAGGAATATCACAACATCATGACCGCACTCCACCAGTCTCTTAGCTTTTTCGAGTACCAGTCCAGCGATTTTCACGTGGCGGTCAGCAGGTTCGTCAAATGTTGATGCTATCACCTCCGCATTCACCGTACGCGCCATATCGGTAACCTCCTCTGGTCGTTCATCGATGAGGAGCATCATGATGTATGCTTCTGGGTGATTAGCGGCAATAGCATTAGCTATATCCTTCATCAGTATAGTCTTACCAGTCTTTGGTTGTGACACGATAAGTGAGCGCTGTCCCTTACCTATTGGAGAGAAAAGATCTACTATACGTGTTGATATGTTTGTTGCACGCGGATCACCACACAGATTAAACTTCTCCTCTGGGAAGAGTGGCGTAAGATTCTCAAAAGATATACGATCACGAATATCCTTAGGATCTCTTCCGTTCACCTTCAACAGAGTCGTCATAGTGAAATATTTCTCACCTCCACGTGGTGGTCTCACACTACACTCCACGACATCGCCTGTCTTAAGGAAGTTTGCGCGTATCTGTTGCACAGTAAGATGCACATCGTCAGGTGATGACAGATAGTTATAGTCGCTGGAGCGTAGGAATCCATATCCATCTGGCATTATCTCCAGCAGTCCGTTCGCCTTTATGATATCCGAGAAATCATACTCGCTCTCACCACTTCCACCTGCTTGCCCATCATATGTCACAGAAAGATTATCTGCCGTATTAGGGTTATCAAACATGTCGTAGTAAGGTATCACGGCATTGTCTTCTACCGGAATATCCTGTACGATTATGAAATCTGTATCATCATCAGGAGCATCACTCCACTGTTGCTCGTTAGCTGCACTCTGTGACTGCACCTTTGACTGCAATCTCTCTATAAGACTCATCGATTGCTGTTCATCAGTCTCGTCATCTGCATCCTCACCTACTCCAAATAAAGCTTCTGGTACATCCTCGTCTATCATCTCTGCTGCAGCCTTTTTCTGGTTATTCTCTGCCAGAGCGGCCGCTGCCAGTTCTGCAGCGGCTATAATCTCGTCTTTTGTACGCCTTATTCTCTTACGCCTTGGAGTTGTTTCTGCCTCCCCTTCTGTCTGGGCAACAGATGCAACATCAGACGCCGCCTCTGGTACAGCAGATACAGCGTCCTCAGCAGACTTCTGCAGAGCTTCCTGTTCGGCCGCAATTCTTGCGCGTTCTGCTAATTCTGCCTTACTTGGTCTTCCACGTTTCTTTTTTGGAGCAGTCTCCATATTCTCTGATACTTCGTTAGCCATCATATAATTGTGATTGAAATATGGTTCGTGGCGTTATTATGTATATTAAGAAAGTGCCACAAACGCTTTCGGTGTATTATCTCTGCAAAGGTACTGTTTTTTTTCTTATTACGCAAAAATAGCAAAAGCATAATCCTTTGTGTTAAATATAATTAACAAAAAAGTCAGCAGCTATCGCATTTGATAGCCGCTGACATCCTTTTAGTCTATACTGAGGAGCAGTTACTCTTCCTCCTTCTCTGCATTCTCTGCTATGAGCTGCTGCTGCAGTTCGTTAGGCAGCAGTTCGTAAGAAGAGAACTTGGTAGAGAATGATGCCCTACCGCCTGTGAGGCTGGAGAGTGAGATGCTATAGTTGCTAAGCTCCTTGAGAGGTATCTTAGCCTGAAGCTTCTGATAGCCATTCTCCATATCCATACCCATGATGAGGGCACGACGACCCTGGAGGTCGCTCATCACGTCACCCGTCATGTCGGCTGGCACATATACCTCGAGGTCGTAGATAGGCTCCAGAATCTTTGGAGCAGCTGCCTTGAATGCCTCAGAGAACGCGTTACGTGCTGCGAGCATGAATGAGAGCTCGTTAGAGTCAACTGGGTGCATCTTGCCGTCATAGACGATAACACGAACGTCACGAGCATAAGAGCCTGTCAGAGGTCCACGTTCCATCTTCTCCATCACACCCTTCAGGATAGCTGGCATGAAGCGCATATCGATAGCACCACCAACAACGGTATTGATGAATACGAGCTTTCCACCCCACTCGAGGTCTATCTCCTCACGTGACTTGATGTTACACTTCACCTCCTGACCGTTGAGCTTGTAGGTCGTTGGATCAGGCATGCCGTCAGCATAAGGTTCTACAATAAGGTGTACCTCACCAAACTGTCCTGCACCGCCTGACTGCTTCTTGTGGCGATACTCTGCCTGAGCACTCTTGGTGATGGTCTCACGATATGGAATGCGTGGCTCGAGATACTCTATCTGAATCTTGTCGATATTCTCAAGGCGCCACTTGAGGGTACGGAGGTGGAACTCACCCTGACCACGAACGATGGTCTGGCGCAATTCCTTTGACTGCTCAACCACCCATGTTGGGTCTTCCTGACGCATACGTGTGAGAGCGCTCATCATCTTCTCGGTGTCAGCCTCGTTCTTTGCCTTTATGGCACGTGAATACTTAGGATTAGGATATGTCACGAAGTCGAAGCGGTTCTCACAGTCCTTACCATTAAGGGTATTGCCCGTCTTTACATCTTTCAATTTAACGGTACAGCCGATGTCGCCTGCTACCATCTCGTCAACAGGAATACGGGTAGCACCAGCAGCAGCAAAAATCTGTCCGATGCGCTCCTTGGAACCACGGTCAGCATTGGTAAGGTCGTCACCTGACTTTATCTTACCGCTCATAACCTTGAAGTACTGCACCTCGCCGATATGAGGCTCTACGCCGGTCTTGAAGAAATAAACAGACTCAGGACCGTTGGCATCGATAGCTACCTCCTCGCCACGAGTGTTGTGCACCTTAGGCATCTCGTCAACATGAGGTACCACATTGCCCAGGAACTCCATCAAGCGGCGAACGCCCATGTCCTTGCCTGCACAAACGCAGAATACTGGGTAAATGCTGCGAGTAACAAGTCCCTTGCGGATGCCCTCACGCAGTTCGTCCTCAGTAAGAGTTTCTGTCTCAAAGAACTTCTCCATCAGTCCCTCGTCATTCTCGGCAGCAGCCTCTACGAGAGCCTTGTGAAGCTCCATAGCCTTATCCATCTCCTCAGCTGGGATTTCCTCGATGGTAGGAGCACCACCGTCAGGACCCCACGAATACTTCTTCATGAGAAGCACATCGATGAGTGAGTTGAAGCCAGGACCTTCATTAAGTGGATACTGTATAGGGGTAACCTTTGAGCCATAAATC
>JAGCPC010000032.1 GCA_017642485.1 Prevotella sp.
CGGTGACAGGCGCCAACCGCAACTACCGCGTGAGGGCGATGTACCCCTACAACTCGGGCATCAACGCCAACGGCTGGGCCTTCTCCGCCAACCTCACCTATCGTTGGGCCAACGAGGGCTATGTGGAGGGAACTTTCTACAACTCTCTCTCCTATTTCCTTGGTGTGGAGAAGATTTTCAACGACCAGCACCGCGTATCGCTTGTGACTTGGGGCAATCCCACAGAGCGTGCTACACAAGGAGCCGGCACCGACGAGGCCTACTGGTTGGCCAACGACCGCTATTATAATCCATATTGGGGTTATCAGGATGGCAAGAGACGTAGTTCACGCGTGGTCAACGACTGGGCTCCAACAGCCTTGCTCACCTGGGACTACCAGATTAACCAAAAGACCAAGCTAACCACCTCACTGATGGGGCTCTACAGCATGTATTCACGTACAAAGCTTGATTACAACAACGCTGATAATCCTCAGCCTGACTACTGGAAGAACATGCCTTCGAGCTATTTTGACGTCTGGGACGAAACGGATGTTGCTAACCGTACCAACCAGGCCATCGCTGACTTTGAGCGTGCACGCAACTACTGGATGAGCGACAAAGCCAACCGTCAGATTAATTTTGACCAGCTCTACTTCGCCAACAAACAGGCAGGTGCACAAGGACAGGATGCTATGTACTATATCGAAAAGAACCATCAGGACAATCTCACCCTGTCGTTATCTTCTTCACTGCAGAAAGAGCTCAGCCGGTTTGCTGCAATTAACACAGGTATCACGCTGGCCACCAACAAAACCAGCCACTATGTCACGATGCACGATATGTTAGGCGCCCTCTCTTTCCATAACATCAACACCTACGCTCTCGGCCAGTACAATGCCGATGACCCACGCGTACAATATGACCTGAGGAATCCGAATGGTTTCGTGGGTGTGGGTGACCGTTTTAGCTTTGACTTTGATTATCTCGTGAACAAAGCCAACTGGTGGGCCACACTCAAATACGACAAGGGACGCATGCACTCTTTCATCAGCGGACGTATCGGTGGTGTGGGAATGTCACGCGACGGTAATATGCAGAACGGTATGGCACCTGAGAACTCCTACGGTGAAAGTCCCACCGCCTTCTTCCTGGATGGTGGCGGCAAGGCCGGTATCCACTATAACATCGGTCAAGGTAACGTGGTGACCTTGGGCGTAGGCTATGAGTGGAAGGCTCCGCAGGTTCGCACAGCCTTCATCTCACCCCAGGTTTGTAACGACTTCGTGACCGACCTGAAAAACGAGAAAGTGTTCAGCGCTGAACTCGGCTACCAGATACAGCTTCCATGGATGAAGGCCAATATTACAGGTTACTATAGTCAGGTCAAGGATGAAACTGAGTGGCAGAACTTCTACTATGACGACATCAACTCGTTCTCGTATGTCTCGATGACGGGTATCAACAAGGAATACTACGGTGTGGAATGGGGTATCAACTTCAAGGTCACCAACGAGTTCAACATCAAGACCATCGGAACAATTGCCGAGGCCAAGAACACCAACAATGCCCATGTCTGGTATATGAGTTCGACCACCGGTACCTATAACGACAACAACGACCACAAGCCAGAGATGGTATTGAATAAGAACATGCGCGAGAGTGGTACACCACTCACAGCAGCCAGTTTGATCTTCAGCTATCACAAGTGGGGATGGTTCATCGATTTGAACTGTAACTATTACGATCGCATCTATCTCTCCTACTCACCTTCATTCCGCTATGAGTCAACGCTCCGCAACCGCCAGAATTCAGGCGAGACCGTTACCGACAACGACGGCAATATTCTGGAGAGTGCCTTGGCACAGCAAAAAGGTAAGGGCGGATTCATGCTCGACGCCTCTGTAGGTCGCAGCATCCGGCTGAAGCAAGGACGTCAACTCAGCATCAACCTCTCGATCACCAACCTGTTGAACAACCAGAAGATTGTCACCGGTGGTTATGAGCAGAGCCGCAGCGACTACACCGCCAGCGGAAACATCCGTGCCTATCGCTTCTCACTGAATCCAAAGAAGTTCTACACCTACGGCATCAACGGCATGCTGAACATTGGATATAAGTTTTAATTAGGAATTAGTAACTAGGAATTAGAAATTATGATTACCTATATATATAATAATGTAAAAAAGGTGGTATTCTACTTACTACTTACTCCTGTCGCCTTACTCCTGTTCTCTTGCATGGACAATGATTGGGATATTCCTGGCACAGACGGCAGCGAGTATGGCAATCAGGCAGTCACTGAGACCAACCTCATGACCATCGCCCAACTCAAACAGAAATATGCCACTGTCATTTATAACGGCAGTTACGTTCAGTTTACGGAGCCCACACAGATCAAGGGTGTGGTGACGGGCAACGATGTGCAAGGTAACATCTATAACCAGATAGCCGTTGAAGACGGTACTGGATCTATCATTATCTGCGTGGCCCAAGGTGGCATGTTCGGACAACTGCAGGTAGGACGTGAGATTATCGTAGAGCTGCAAGACCTCTA
The DNA here is from genome assembly GCA_017642485.1 of Prevotella sp. Lineage (GTDB taxonomy): Bacteria > Bacteroidota > Bacteroidia > Bacteroidales > Bacteroidaceae > Prevotella. The sequence continues at coordinate 2,537 of JAGCPC010000032.1, forward strand.
CATCGGCAGCTATGGCCAACAGCCGGAAATCGGCACGCCCTATACCAATAAGAACGGACGCAGCTACGTCAGTCGTATGCCAAGGGCACTTTGGCAGTCTCATTACAAGATGCTCAACATGAAGAGTACCAGTCCTATAGAGTTCGACAAGACGATGCTTGGCAACGCCGACTATATGAAGGAAAACTGTGGACGACTCATGACCATCAAAGGTGTGAGGTTCCAAGGTGGTGGCAAGAAGGTCTTCGCTGCCGACAAGGATAAGGACGCTGCAAATAGCGTAAACCGCTCCTTGATAGGCATATCTTCAAACCAGCTCGTGGTACGTACCAGTACTTATGCCGACTTTGCCAATAAGACCCTGCCACAGGGAGAAGTTGACATCACAGGTATTTTCACCCGCTACAACAACACCTGGCAGGTGCTCATCCGCGAAGAAAGCGATATTGTGGAGAAATAAGAGTTTATAGTTTAAAGTTTAGAGTTTAGAGAATATGAAAAAGATCTATAACATACTGATGGCAGCCGCCATCGCGCTCGGCACCTTCACCAGTTGTGAGGACGTGCCCATGCCATTCAACAACCCGCTCGACTACCTCGAGCCAGACGATGAGAAGACAGTTATCGAACCCGCTGGCGACGGCACCAAGGACAGCCCCTTCAACGTGGCTGGTGTTCTTGCCTACCTCGAAGAACTCGGCCCTGATGTGGAGTCGACAAAGGACATTTATGTCACAGGTGTGGTAACCGCTGTGAAAGAACAATTCAGTACACAGTACGGTAATGCTCAGTTCGTGATCTCCGATAACGACGAGGGCACCAACCAGTTCACATTCTATCGCGGCCTGTATTTAGGCAATAAGAAGTACAGCAACGAAAACGATGTGAATATCCAGGAGGAAGACGTGGTTGTCATCTGCGGAAAGATTGTCAACTATCGTGGCAGCACACCGGAAACAGTGCAGAACAAAGCCTATGTTGTAAGCATCAACGGCAAGGGCGAGAGCGTCGCTCCCAAGCCAACTGGCACACCTAAAGGCAGCGGCACCTTGGACGATCCCTATAACGCCACAGCAGCTAATGCCTATATTGCCACACTCGCTTCTGGCGCAGAGAGTGACAAGGATATTTATATCAAGGGTAAGGTGAGCAGCATTAAGGAAGCCTTTACCACCCAATATGGCAATGCCTCATTCTATCTTTCTGACAATGGCGACGACAAGGAAGAACAGTTCTATGTGTTCCGCACCCTCTACCTTGGTAATAAGAAGTATACTGAGGGCGATCAGATCAAGGCTGGCGATGAGATTATCGTATGCGGAAAGGTTGTCAACTATATGGGCAATACGCCTGAGACTGCTGCTAATAAGAGCTACATCTACTCACTCAACGGCAAGACCGAAGGCGGTGGCGGTGGTGATACCCCATCAGGAGATGAACAAGCTAAAGGATCTGGCACACAGACAGACCCATATAATGTTAAGGCCATCTATGACATTACAGCGAAACTTGAAGCAGGTCAAACAAGTGATAATGACTATTATTTCAAGGGAAAGATTTGCTCAGTAAAATACACTTTCAGTGCACAATATGGCACAGCAACCTTTAATATATCTGAAGATGGCAAGACTGGTGGCACAGAATTCATTTGTTATAGTGTATACACCTTCGGGAACCAGCCTTGGGTAGAAGGCAATACTCAAGTTGCTGTAGGTGATGAAGTTGTCATCTGTGGCAAAATTACCAACTACAACGGTACATTGGAAACTGCCAGTAAAAAAGCATATATCTACTCGCTTAATGGCAAGACGGAGAATACAGAAGGTGGTGGCAGCCCAAGTGAAGGTGAAACAGGTGGAGATGCAGACATTAGTGCAGCATTTGGAGACCTTGACTGCACGAACTTAGCTGCAATTACCTTAAGTGACGGCACCACTCTGAATTTTACACAGGAAGGCGGAAAGAATCCTCCCATATATCATGAGAGTACTAAGATTATCCGTATGTATGCCCAAAACGCCATAACCATCACTTCCAGCAAGAACATCTCCAAGGTTGTCTTCACCTACGACACCTATAATGGCACTGCCTATAAAGGCAATGATGCGATGTACGGAGAAGCAGATAGCAACAAACTGACACCCAGCAAAGACGATACAACAGTATCATTCAGCAATGTGAACAGCAAGTCTCTGAAAGTTGTGAACGATTTTGAGACAAATAGTGGTGGAACACAGTTCCGCATCTCAAAGATAGCCATCACATACGCCAAATAAATACCGAAACCATACTTTTTTCTAAAAAGATTTGGTTGAACGGAATTTTTTCCGTACCTTTGCAGCCGCTTTATGCGCAAACAGGTTTTAAACATTAATATTTTAACTCAAAATGAAAAAAGGAATTCATCCAGAAAACTATCGCCCCGTCGTGTTTAAGGACATGTCCAACGGCGATATGTTCCTCTCGAAGTCCACAGCAAAGACGAATGACACAGTGGAATTCGAAGGCGAAACTTACCCAGTGGTAAAAGTCGAAATCTCTAGCACCTCTCAC
>JAGCPC010000033.1 GCA_017642485.1 Prevotella sp.
CACTGTCAGCAGCATTAACCCGGAACCAATCGTTGTCAGAGTCTAGATGGTAGTCGCCACCCTGACCATTGAACTCGATACCCCATGTGGGCTGTCCGAAGAACTTGAAGTTAACATCTGTTGCAGCAAGTTGCTGACCTACGGTTAGAGTGATGCGATACACGCCCTTGGCGATAGGTGCCATACACTGATCCCAGTCAGGATCGGTCCACCAGCTCTTATTGTTGGCTGAGCTGAGGAACGGCTTGTTCACGCAGTCGCTACCGATAACCCAGATAGAACCAGTACCATCGGCCTGCATGGTGGCAGGCTTGCCCTCGTCGTTGACAGGATAGACCTGAACATACTGATAGTCGGTATAAGCTTTGATGGCATACTGACCACTAATGCAGAGGAAGGTATATGTGCCATCACCGTTATCCTTCAGGAAGTCTGGGTCAACATACCAGTCGTTGCCAACTACACCATCGAACTGCAGTGTAGCTCCCTTCTTTATTGACATCGCCTGTGGCTCCTTGTCGGCCAAGGTCACCAGTTGTGCGCCCTCACCTGCACCTTTCTTAACGGTAAGCGGAGCATTCTTTGTGCCGCTAGTAAGATCGATAGTAAAGATATAGGTATCACCCTCGTTAAGTGTAGCGCCTTCCTTGAGATAGATGTTACCATTGTCGTGACCATTGCCATCGCCAACGCCAAACACATCGCTATTGCAAACCAATGAGTAGTCACTGCCATCACCCTTTAACTCTGTGCCCCAGTTGGGCTGTCCAAAGAACTTGAAGTTAACATCGGTTGCAGAAAGTTGCTTGCCGACAGTAAGGGTAATCTGATAAACCTTCTCCTTAATCTGGGCTGTAGCCTGATCCCACTCAGTGCCAGTCCACCATCCATTGTTGTTCTTAGTGCTGAGGAATGGCTTGTTGATACCATTACCACCTATAACCCAGATAGCACCAGTACCATCGGCCTGCAGTGTGGATGGTTCGCTAGCTGTGCCGCTATAAACCTGCACGAACTTGTAGTTGCCGTAAGCTGTAAGTGTGTAGGTACCATCGATAGCACGGAACACATAGTTACCATCATCGTTAAGTTCAAAGAAGTCGGGATCAATATACCAATCATCTGCTACGATACCACCAATGGTATACTCACGGCCCTGCTGCATCTGACGGGTTATGACATTCTCGGCCTCGGTGAAGTTGAGAGGCTGAATGGTAATCTCCTCGTTAGGACCAAAGGTATAGTCGCAGGTATTGAAGCTTACCAAAACATCACCAGTATTGTTGGTAACGAAGTCGATGTTATCCCTCTGTCCCAACTCTATCTCGCTGCCATTGCTACCAAAGCTGTATTTGCCATCGCGGGTCATGAAGTAACCCTTGAAAGCGCTCTCGGCTGTAGGGACGGTAACGGTATAGAGATAATCATCTTCCTCGGTCATCTGATAAACTGTGCTATCAGCGGTGATGAACTGCAGGTCGCTGAAATGAGGACGCTCTACGGTGAGAGGTACCTCTACGATAGTGGTAGATGTTGTTACATTCTGCAATGTAAGACGAACCTTAGCCTCGCCATTAGGAATGTACTGAAGATATGGAACGTTAAGACTTACGCTGTA
>JAGCPC010000034.1 GCA_017642485.1 Prevotella sp.
CATAGACAATTCCGGCACTTCCTGCAGTCGCTTTGCTCCTGGCTGCGGATGCTTAGCATCCCCGGGTAGTTGCTTAGCATCCTTGGCTGGTTACTTAGCTCCTGCACTCCTTCATTATCTACATACAAAGTTACTAAAAATCAGCGAATTATGCAAGTTTTTTGTGCATTATTTTCGCTGTTTTCTGCAACTTTTTGCGGTAGCTATGCGAGGAGCTAATCGGGGGTGTGGGGTGTGGTGAAATTCCTTATATAGTATAAAAATAAATAAGAATATAGTGTTCACTATCTATATTGATTTTTTGATTTATTTTTAAATCCCATAAGGAAAGTACCTCACCCCACACCCCTCAGACTTAGAATGGTTCAGGGGCTGCAGCAACATTGAATTCCACTACATCCTCCTTTGACTGGGCATCATACGCACTAGGATCAATCTTCACTACATGGTATTTATGCCTGCCCTTACTGAGTATTGAAGGAAAGCCCAACAGCTTCATGCACTTGCCTATCTTAGACGATGTGAACTCTTTTCCACGAAAACCACGATAACCCAGCTCCTTCAATATGTCGCCAGCATACATGGTAGTGGATGCTTCCGCGCCATCTGGCACCTTGAGGAATGTCTGTATCGCCTCGGCACAGTCCTCTGCCTCCATGTAGGGTTGGTTGTGCTGGGTTATCAGCATACTCTCGTCCTGGTCGGGCTTAGGCACGAAACCGTGGTTGAGCAGATAGAGAGCCTGAGCGTAAGCCCCCTCATAAGACAAAGGGAAGTTCTCGAGGTCAACGGTGTCCTTGAGGTCAACCACCAAGTAGCGGCGGCTACCCTCACCATTGCGTATGGGACAGTCATCGTTGGTGGTGGCTATGAGTGAAGCCCTGCGCTCACGCGACTCACGGAATCGGGCGTAGGCATCGCGCACGTTGGAACGATTTGAGGTGACGATAAACTTGAACGCCTCGTTCTTCTGCGTAGAGCCAAAGGATATCTCGTCGAACACTATGAGCGGTGTTTCCGACAGCGAGATGATGAAGTCCTTGTCGATGCGTTCCGACGGTGACACCTCAAGGCGGTAGTCGCGAAGGTGGGGCGGCAGGATGTGGCGTGCAAAGTAGGTCTTGCCTATGTGCTGCATACCCTTGAATATGGGCATCAGCGGGTTCTCATGAAACTTGCCCAGCATCATACCCACCAGCGCCACGTGCCACTTCTTCATCATCAGTTCATAGAAGTCTTTGTTCTCTGGGTCGTTGAACTCCATGTGACCTACGTAGAAATCGCGCAAGTAGTCAGGGTCAGTGTCAGGGTTCCAAGGCGCCAGACTGTCGAGCCACTCTGCAAAGGCATCATAGTCTATGCAGAAGTCGCGGCTATAGACGAGCGACTTGATGTCCTGCTGCTTAGCCTTGATGCCCTGCTCGTTGAGTCGGCAGTAGAAGGTGTCGAGGTCACGGTCCTGGAACGGTCGCCATGCTTGCCCCTCTTCCTTAAACTCAGGACGCTGACGCCATATATTGAAGCGCCATTCGCCCTGTTTCTTCAGAGCCTCCCTCATCAGTTCCATGCGGTTCTGCTGTTCCTCCTGCTTCTGCTTCTGCGTCTTGCTGCGCCGTCCACGAGGCAGTTTCAGGTCTATGCCGTGCCACTTGGCAATCTTCACCAGTGAACCCAGGCTGACGCAGTTCTTGCTCGTCTTGAGGCAGTAAGTGAAGTGGCGGTCGCACTCCTCACGGCTGTATCCTGAGTAATTACTACTGATAAGGTGGAACGCTTCGCGCCCAGCCTCACCCTGAGAGGCACAGGCATAGGCAATCTCCGTCCACTCCGTCTTCTGATCCTGCGTTATGTCAACGCCTGAATCCTTAATCTGCTGAGCATATAGCTCCAGCTTTTCTAGTTCTGTAAAACTGTTCATAATCATATAAACTTTTCGTTAATAAAACAATCATTATCCCATGGCAGAAAGCAGAGCCTGTTCACGTTAGAGCAAGAAGCATCTGCCAATACGCCATAATTAAAACCAATGTAGCGGCTCAGCACGGCATACTGCGTGGCGAAATCCATCGCCTTGCACCACTCAGGCACCATAGCCCACCATTTCACGCCCAAGCCCTTGGGCGACACGAAGCACAGAGCCGTCTCCACCTCTTTGTCAGCGATCAGCGTCTGCTGCACCTGTCGAGCCTCCTCCGTAGAACTGAGGTCGTCGATGTCGAGCACTATGAACGGTGAACGCTCCACCAGCCCCTTGGCATTGCCATAGCTGAACACTCCCGCGCCAGCCACCGCGTCAAACTTGAGCAACTTATAGTCACGCAACTCCTGCTCCGTAGCCGTCACCATCATGCGCCTAAGCTCCAGCGTCTGCGCCTTAGCACAATCCGAAGTTATGTACCTGCCAGTCCACGCTATATCCACGCTCTGCACTGGTTTTGTCGAGGGCACTGCCTTGCCCGTGTTCCTATTTAAGTACCCCTTGCCAAACAAGGTAAAGGTACCGTTTTTAATTGAACAATCCATACTTTTCTTTCTTTTTGTAAAGTTTACTAATGATGCTGCAAAGGTACTCCTTTTGCAACTTTCATACAAGAAAAACGAAGCTACCTGGTTTACAGTGAAAATCTTTATTTTTCAAGCATTTACAGTGGTCTGTAAAGTTCTTTTTACAGACTTGCATTGTACTTCTCTTTGATAACGACAGAAGTTTTTACGAAAGCAACGTATTCTGTAAAAACTATGAATATAAGACATTCTTCTTGCCGTAAAAAAATGCAAAAAAAAAACAGATTCCAAAATGGAACCTGTCAAAACAATTTTATGATATAATAGCCTTATTGTACTTTATGAGGTAAAAGATCTACAACATACGATTCGAAATTCTTTACAAACCACTCATGTGATACATTCTGACTATATAGGTATTTTCTCTCACGACATACTGCTGGCCATGTAGGAAAGAGATAATCACCATCAAAATTCTTAATACAATAATTATAGAAACGTCTTTCCTTTTCTTCATCCTTTATTCTACCTTCAGTATCAGTACTGCTTACACCACTCCATTTTATCATATAAACCATCACACGAGAGTCATAGGTGCCTTTTTTTCCTCTTTCAGCCGCCTTCTTGCTGTTCTTATATGGCAAGCCGAGAGTGTCGAGTTTGGGGAGTATGCTACACACCGTTTGCCCCCATTCCGGATTGTTATTCCAAAGCAGTGCCGCCTCGTTATCTAATCCATACTGATTGCCTGTGGCTATTCTGATTTTTATGCCCTCAGTCTTAATCCACTGTCTATCATATCTATGATAATCACGCGGCAGCCACACCTCCATGGGAGTAGCATCTTTGCGACGTTCTGCCAGTTCTTCCTCTGAAACCAACTGTATCTTGTCAAAAGTCCTGAACATCTCACGTACACTATGAAGAACTTCGTCACAGTCTTTCTCAAATATAGCCTTTAGTTTTTGGACATCTTTCCTTGTTTCCTCCTCCTTGCGTATCATATCCTTGCATATCTTCATCGTGGTCACAAGATGATAGAAAAAAGTAGCAAGTTCATGTAATAATGTTTTTACCGATGAAGCATATACATCTACGCCAAAAAACTGACCATGAAACTGACGGAACGTAAGACGACTATAATCAAGCACAGGAACTATATTATGACGTTCATCCAATCTGCGATGCACAACAGGACAGAAAGAGCGGAATATCTTCATGCTGCCAGTCATCGTAGTCCCAATACGCCGTATGAGTTTCTCTGTCAGGCGGAAACACTCGTTATGGTCAGTTGCATACTGCTCGATGAAGTTCTCAGAGAACTCCACCAAGTCCATTGACTCGTTATTGAGCCTATACTGATAATGACGCAAGAGATTCAGCGTCTTTTCTATTTTCTTTTGGTCAAACTTACAGGTCAATATCGCCTCCAGCACATTCTCTGCTTCAAACTCCTGCGCTGCCTCATATATATTGTTAAAGCCTGTTTCGTCTCTTTGAACTATAGTTGAATATAACATAGTTTTAGATAATTAATTTATAAAACGAAATACCTACAACAAGTGTGCCAAATATACAATCTGTCATGGTAAGTTTTCTCGTCTTTCAAAAAAAGTTGCAGAATTTGTTTGGAGGTTACGATTTATCTTCGTATCTTTGCACATAGTTCGGGGAGAAATCCGAAGAAACAATATAAAGCATTCGCTATTATTTCGCGTTAAGCCAAAAATGCGTCGGAAACATTAATTGGAATAAAACGCCACTGAAATAATAGAGGAGGGTATCAGGAATGATGCCTTGACCTGTCAATATATGCGATGCTCACGCCAAACGGCGTGATGCATTCTTGAGTAGACAGGTCAGGGGTTCCAAAGCATTCCGACGCATTGCCCCTTAGCTTAACGCACAAGAAGCATCACGCTTTTCTTGTGCGTGGCGATTGATAGTTGATGCCTAACCTAATAACTATCAATCTTTTTATGGCAAAGAAGAATTTAGACTCTGCAAGGAATGCGAGAAAGGATGAGTTCTACACGCAGTTGACAGACATCGAGAGGGAGTTGCAGCATTACTGGCAGCACTTCAAGGATAAGGTGGTATTGTGCAACTGTGATGACCCGTATGAAAGTAATTTCTTCAAGTATTTTGCACTTCGCTTCAACCAACTGGGACTGAAGAAACTTATCTGTACGTGCTACAACGGTTCGCCTGTACAAGGTAACGAACTAATGATTGACTTTGGCGACTTCTTTGACGAGCCAAAGAAGATAGCCTACAAGGTGGAGATAACGGAAGTGAAGGACATGAACGGCGATGGTGCCGTTGACCTCAGCGATGTGCAGTATCTGTTGAAGAATGACAAGAATGTTCTCTCTACGCTGAAGACGGGTGACTTCCGCGATCCTGAATGCATAGAACTGCTGAAGCAATCAGACATCGTGGTGACCAATCCGCCTTTCTCCTTGTTTAGGGAGTATATTGGGCAGTTGATGAAATATGAGAAGAAATTTTTGATTGTTGGACACCAAAATGCAATAACATACAAAGAAGTATTCCCACTCATAAAAGATGATAAGGTATGGCTTGGTTACGGATTTAAGGGAGGAGCAGCTCATTTTTTCTCACCATACGAGGATATTGCTACTGCAGGTGACCACAGGGAAAATATGATTAGGGTGTCTGGTGTTAATTGGTTTACAAATCTTGAGATTCCGAAACGAAATGAGGAATTGGATTTAGTATGCAGATATTCTCCAGAGGAATATCCACATTATGACAATTATGATGCGATAGATATAGGAAAGACTGCTGATATTCCCTGTGACTATTCTGGTGCAATGGGTGTACCTATAACCTTTCTTGACAAATATAACCCAGAACAATTTGAAATCATAAAATTCCGAAAAGGTGATGACGAAAAAGATTTGCGAATAAATGGGAAATGTCCTTATTTTAGAATTCTCATCCGCAACAAACACCCACAAAAGATATGATGACGATAAAGCAAATAGAAGTGACCGTTGGCGAGATAACCAAGGGTTACGTTAACAACGACGAGCAGGGAGTGAGAGGGTATAACGGTCAACTCGACATACGCCCCCCTTACCAGCGTGAGTTTATATACAACGAGAAGGAACAGCAGGCGGTGATAACGACCGTGCTGATGGGCTACCCTCTGAACGTGATGTACTGGGTGAAGCGTGCTGACGATGCGGAGTGCCCCTACGAGGTGATGGACGGTCAGCAGCGCACGCTGTCGCTCTGCGAATACGTGGCAGGAAAATTCTCCTACGACTTCAAGAACTTCTTCAATCAGCCGGAGGACATACAGAAGAAGATACTGGACTATAAACTGACGGTGTATGTGTGCGAGGGTGAGGCTTCGGAGAAACTGGAGTGGTTCAAGACTATCAACATAGCGGGCAAGCCCCTCAACGAGCAGGAGATAAACAACGCCATCTTTGCAGGGCCGTTCGTCTCGGATGCCAAGAAGCATTTCTCAAAGAGCAACTGCGGGGCATACCGACTGGGCAAAGACCTGGTGAACGGCACACCGATACGTCAGGACTTTCTGAAGAAGGCACTGGAGTGGATGGCGGAGCACGAGACGCGCGAGGGGCATCGCATGAGTGCCGTGCAGTATATGGCTGACCATCAGCATGACCCTAATGCCAATAATCTGTGGTCGTACTTCCAGACGGTATTGAACTGGGCGATAACTAACTTCGACATGAAGAAATTTCGCAAGATAATGAAGGGCTTGGACTGGGCTTCGCTATACGACAAATACGGCAAGGAAACACTCAACACCGTAGAGCTGGGCCAGCGCATATCACAATTGATGCGCGACAGCGAGATACAGAAACAGCAGGGCATCATCCCCTACGTGCTGACGGGCGACGAGCACTACCTCGACCTGCGTGCCTTCCCTGACGACATAAAGCTGGCGGTATGGGAGAAGCAGAACCACATCTGCCCCATCTGCGGCAAGGAGTTCGACTACGAATTTATGGAGGGCGACCACATCACTCCTTGGCGCGATGGAGGCAGAACGGTAATAGAAAACTGCCAGATGCTCTGCCGAGAGTGTAACCGCAGGAAGGGAGCGAAATAAAAACAAACAAAGCCGATGAAGCACTACGCTCCACCGGCTTTGTGGTTTATTGGTTCGAGGGAGGTATTATGGGCTACCCCACAACGAGTGAGAATCTCAGTCCCAGAGCATTGGCGATGAGCATGAACGTTGAGAGCTGCATGTCGGTCTGACCTTGCTCTAGCGATGAGATATATTCACGCTTCTTGCCTATACGCTCGCCCAACTGCTGTTGGGTGAGTTTCTGGCGCTTGCGCTCATCACGCAACAATTCAGCATAATACCATGCTTTGGCCTTTGCCTCAAATTCAACACGGCGGGGTGAACCAGCAGGACCATACTTTTCATCAAAATGCTGCGACCCCGTTTTCAGCTGGGCTAATTTCTTTTCATCAAGCTTAATCATATCCTAGTCCTCCTCAAATATATTTTTTCAAAATCCTACGGGCGATTTCTATTTCTCCCTTATATTGCTTTGTACCTTTTTTCAGAAACGAGTTCAGAAATAGTACACGCTTACTCTCCATGAACGAAGGTGTCTCAACTGCGAAGATAATGGTGCGGTACTCATTGTTGCCAACAGAGATACGCGCTTCGTCGTACTCCACAGAGTGGATGGTTTCCCTTATATCTTCATTCATGCTACAAAAGTAATATATTTCTTCCAAACCTCCAAATTTTTGGAAGAAAAACTTTAATTTTTAATAGAAGTGGCTATTCCCACTAACCAGTTGGAACAGAAAAGCACGGGAAACGAGAAAAATTTGGAGTTAAAGAAAAAAAATCGTATCTTTGCAGACAGTAGTTAATTCACCTAAAAAGAGTATTTTTTTTACGAATATGAATAGAGCACAGAAGATAATACGTACAAGCGTCATCGGCATCGTAGCTAATGTAATGCTGGCTGCTTTCAAGGCGGCGGTGGGAATAGTGGCGAGCAGCGTCGCCATAGTGATGGATGCGGTGAACAACTTGAGTGACGCCCTGTCGAGCGTCATCACCGTCATCGGCACAAAACTGTCGGAGCGACCTGCCGACCGTGAGCATCCCTTTGGGTTTGGCAGGGTGGAGTATTTCAGCGCCATCATCATCGCCGTGCTGGTGCTGTCGGCTGGCATCACCTCACTGATAGAGTCGGTGAAGAAGATATTCAGCCCCACGGAGCCGGAATATACTACGGTGACGCTCATCGTGATAGTGGTGGCAATAGTGGTGAAACTGGTGCTGGGGCAGTTTGTGAAACGGCAGGGCGAGGAACTGAAGAGCGATGCTCTGATAGCCTCGGGCAGCGATGCGCTGTTTGATGCCGTGATAACGCTTGCCACGCTCGTCTCGGCTGGCATCATGCTTGTATGGCATGTGTCGATAGACGGCATACTGGGTGCGCTGATATCGCTGGTCATCATCAAGGCGGGCATAGAGATGCTTGCCTCACCCGTGAACGAACTGCTCGGTGCAAGGATATCACAGGAGCTGGTGCATGACATCAGGCGGGAAGTGGGTGACTTCGAGGGTGTGCACGGTGTGTTTGACATAATATTGCACAACTACGGTCCGAACCTACTTATCGGTTCGCTGCACATCAACGTATATGACACGATGAATGCTCACGAGATACACGGGTTGACGCGCAGCATATCGGAGCAGATGTTTGAGCGACACGGCATCATCATGACCGTTGGGGTGTATGCCATAGCTACGGGCGACAACAAACGCTCGAAGCTACAGAGCACGATGATGCAGGCGCTGGCTAAGCACAAGGAGATACAGCAGGTGCATGGCTTCTACTACTTTGAGAAGGAAAACCGTGTGTCTGTTGACATCGTGCCCGATATCTCTGTGCACGATGATGCTGCTCTCACTGCCCTGCTGACTGAGGAACTGACGCAGCTCGTGCCTGACGTGGATGTCACCATCGTCATCGACCACAACTACAGTGAGTGATAACGATACGCAATCGGAGATTGCTACGATACGTCACCTACGGTGACTACGATTTTTTCGTTTTCGTAGCAACGAAGTTGCGTATCGTACGATTAGTTAAGCGTTTTCGCTGGCAAAGGCTTCGATACGTGACTTGAAGAGTGGCTGCTGCTCCTTACTAAAGAAGGAGGTGCAGATGCGTACGCCCTCGTAGGTGGAACCCATAGTGTTGAGGGGGAAGACGGCGATGCCGTAGTACATGAGGGCGCGAGTGAGTTCGAGACCTGTCATGCCTGGGTAGCATACGGTGAAGTAGAAGCCGTCGGCGAGGGGGTTGCCCATGTCGTTGTCATAGACGAGCTGGAAGCCACAGGCAAGTAGCACGTCCTTCATGAACTTGGCGCGGCGACCATACTCCTTGACATCGTCGAGGAAGTTGTAGGAGCCGTCGCAAGCTGCCTCCATAAGGGCTGACAAGGCGTGCTGCACGCTATGGGTGGTGCCGCTGGAGAGGGTGTACATGAGTCGGCCGGTGAAGAAATCGCCGAATGTGCTCACGCCGAAGCTCTTGAGGGGCTCATAGACACGATGGTAGAGCACATTACTGATGCAGGTGACGCCGATGCGCTGGCCTGCGTAGGAGAATGCCTTGGAGCCACTGACCCACAGTACGTAGTTGTCGGTATAGCGTGCCACGGTAGCCTGATAGGGTGCCTGGTAGGGGTGGCTGAGGTCGCGACGGAAGTCCATGGCGAAGTAAGCCAAGTCCTCGAGCACTATGACGTCGTACTTGTTGGCGAGCGAGCCTATGCCCTCGAGCTCTTCCTCAGTGAAGCACACCCATGAGGGGTTGTTGGGGTTGGAATAGACGATGCTGCAGATGTTGCCCTCGGAGAGCAGCTCCTCGAGCTTATTGATGAGGTCACTGCCACGGTAGTCGTGGATGTCGAGTCCCACCTGCTTCAGTCCGATAACGTCACACTGGGTATTTTGCACGGGGAAACCAGGTTCGATGAAGAGCACGGTATCCTTCACCCCCCCTACCCTAACGCCCATGGCGTGATAGAGAGCGGTGAAGGTGGCGAAGGTGCCCTGCATGGAGCCTGTGGTAGGCACACAGCAGAGGGGGTCGATGTCAACGCCTATGAAAGCCTTGACAAACTCGGACGCTGCCTTCTTGATGCGTGGTATGCCGCCGTTGGGCGGATACTGCGTGGCACAGCCTGATGAGAGTGCCTCCTGCTCAGCGCGGAGTGCTATCTGTGATGGCTGTAGTCCTGGTACGCCCATCTCGAGGTGGATGACGGGTTCGCCGGTCTTCTGCTCCAACTGACGTGAGAGGGTCTGTATGTCACGTATGGTGGCCTGAGAGAAGTCTCCCAAGCCCATACTGTCGATTGTCTCAGAAACTATGGTTTTGTCGAGCATTCTTATCTAATTGAAAATTGAAGATTGAAGATTGAAAATTGCCCTACTTCCAGTCAGAGAGGAGTGTGCGCTTGTCAAGTACGTGCTTTGCCTTGCCGGTAGAGCGCTCGATGTTGCCTGGCTCCTTGATGTGGATGTTTGGCTTGATGCCTACGAGTGATACGATGCGGTCGTAGAGCGGCTTGATAAACGGCATCTGCTTGGCAGGGTTTGGTGAGAAGTACTCCTCGCGCAGCTCCACGTCGAGGTCGAAGGTGTCTTCGTTGTTCTTGCGGTCGACGGTGATGAAGTACTGCGGAGTGAATACCGGGAACTCGGTGAGCACAGTCTCTATCTGGCTTGGGAAGACGTTGACACCACGTATGATGAGCATATCGTCAGAGCGACCCAGTATCTTGCCGAGGCGCACGGTGGTGCGTCCGCATTCACACTTGTCGTAGATGAGGTGCGTGAGGTCGCGGGTGCGGTAACGGAGGATAGGCATAGCCTCCTTGCACAGTGAGGTGAAGACGAGCTCACCCTCTTCGCCTGGTGCTACGGGCTCCAGCGTCTCGGGATTGATTATCTCGGGATAGAACATATCTTCAGCTACGTGGGTGCCGTTCTGGAACTCACACTCACCGCCCACGCCAGGACCGCACATCTCGGTGAGTCCGTAGATGTCGATAGCCTTGATGTGGAGTTTCTTCTCCAACTCACGGCGTATGCCCCATGTCCATGGCTCTGCTCCGAAGAAGCCCACACGGAGCTTGAGGTCCTCCACGTTGACGTTGGGGCTCTTCTCTATCACCTCAGCAAGGTGGAGGGCATAGGACGGGGTGCAGCAGATGGCGGTAGTGCCGAAGTCCTTCATGAGCATGATCTGCTTCTCGGAATTGCCGGCAGAGATAGGCAGCTGTACTGCTCCGCGTGCGAGTACGCCGTCGTGTGCGCCCAGACCGCCTGTGAACAGTCCGTAGCCGTATGCCACCTGTACGACGTCGCCAGGGCCTACATCGCCCACAGCCAGTACGCGTGCCACGCACTCTGCCCACATCTCAAGGTCCTTCTTGGTGTAGGTGCCCACTACGGGTTTGCCCGTGGTGCCTGATGAGGCGTGGATGCGCACTACCTCACTCATGGGCACGGCATTGAGTCCGAAGGGGTACTCGTCACGCAGGTCGTGCTTGGTGGTGAAGGGCAGTTTGTGTATGTCCTGTACGCCCTTGATGTCCTCGGGCTTGACGCCCATCTTGTCCATCTTACGACGGTAGAAGGGCACATTTTCATAACATCTTTTTACTGTGGCTACGAGTCGCTCCGACTGTAGCTTGGTCATGGACTCGCGGTCCATGCATTCCATTTCGCGGTTGAGAATCATAATTAAAATAAGCCCCCTACCCCGACCCTCCCCCAAATGGGAGGGAGCAAATATGCACGAGGTTACATGGAGAGCATTTTTATTTATTTGTTATTAGTTATTGACTATATTTTTATCATTAGCAAGTGCATATAATTCTCCCCTTTGGGGGAGATGTCCGAAGGACAGAGAGGGGCTCTTATCCTAACGTATCGTAATTGAAGCTGTCCTTCTTGCGATACCCAGAGCCGGTGACTATGCAGAGGAGGTCGCCGTGCTGATTGGTGATGCGTGTCTCGCAGAAGGGCAGGCGGTGGTGGTTGCAGGTCTCCTCGGTCTCGGCTATGAGGGTGTCGCCCTCATGGGCTGAGCGCAGGTAGATGATGCTGTTCTGCACGCCCACGGTCACCTGTTGGTGGGAGTTCATGACAGCGGCGAAGGTGATGTCGGCAAGGGTGAAATATACCCCACCCTGACATACGCCAGCCGCGTTGAGATGACGGCGCTCCACGGTGAGTTCGGCACGGGCGTAGCCCTCGCGAATGTCGGTGATGCGGCAACCTGTCTCGCGTGCGAAGTTATCGCCGTCGGTGAGTATTTGTTTTAGGGAAGACATTAATTATAACACTTAAAGATGCGATCAACCAGTTTGCTGCTGAGCTTAGGAGTGGTGAGGCTGACGATGGTGACAACCACAAAGCCTCCTACCATAGCGATTGCGCCACAGTCGATGGGATTGATAGGATTGCCCAGCATCATGTTGACAACGGTGATGCCTACACCCCACACGAAGCATGCCCAAACGGAGGCACGGGTGACACCCTTCCAGTACAGACCCATCATAAATGGAGCGAGGAAGGCACCTGCCAGAGCACCCCACGAGATGCCCATGAGCTGAGCGATAAACTGTGGTGGATTGAGGGCTATCATCAGGGAGATGACAATGAAGAATACTATAAGTACGCGCATGACGATGACCTTACGGCGCTCTATCTTCTCGGCTACCATATCGTCGATTTCGCCACCTTCTACCTCGCCTATCTCCGACTTCTTATCGCGATAGATAAGGTCGAGAGTCATGGTGGATGATGAGGTGAGCACCAATCCCGCAAGGGTTGACATAGAGGCTGAGAGCACAAGGAGTATCACCAAGGCTATAAGCACGTCGGGGAGGGTCTCGAGCATGGAGGGTACGATGTTGTCGTAAACGAATTTGCCCTTTTCAGCGTTGAACGCTGTGGGCACGAAGAGCCTGCCGAAGCCACCGAGGAAATAACAGCCACCAGCCACGATGAGTGCGAAGATGGTGGAGATGATGGTGCCACGACGGATGGCTGACTCGTCGGTGATGCTGTAGAACTTACCCACCATCTGGGGCAGTCCCCAGGTGCCGAGCGAGGTGAGCACCACTACGCCGAAGAGTGAGAGAGGGTTAGGACCAAACCAAGAGGCGAAGTCGCCAGCCTGGAAATTGGCATACAGCTCCTTACCGCGCTGAGTAAGGTCGTCCTGATTAGGCACCATGGCAACCATCTTGTGGTAAGCCTCCACGAGTCCCCCCTGTGAATTGAGCACTACGGCGATTACGGTGGTGATGCCGAAGAGCATGATGATGCCCTGTATGAAGTCGTTGATGGCTGTTGCCTTATAGCCGCCCAGGATGACATAGACGGCGGTCAGTACTGCCATGGTCATGGCGCAGTATTCGTAAGGTATGCCGAAGCCCATCTCGAAGAGTTTGGAGATGCCCATATACACACCTGCGGTGTAAGGGATGAGGAACACGAAGACGATGACGGAGGCTATGATGCGAAGCCACTCGTCGCCGTAGCGGGTGCCGAAGAAATCGGGCATGGTGCGTGACTCTATATGCTGAGTCATGAGGCGTGTGCGACGTCCCAGTACCACCCAGGCGAGGAGCGAACCTATGACGGCGTTGCCCACACCTATCCAACTTGACGACATGCCGTACTTCCAACCGAACTGTCCGGCATAGCCCACAAACACTACGGCAGAGAAATACGAGGTGCCATAGGCGAAGGCGGTGAGCCAACCGCCCACGTTACGACCACCAAGTACGAAACCATCGACGGTGCTTGCCTGACGACGGCTATATACTCCCACTGCTACTGTGACGCAGAGGAATATTACTGTAAGGAGAATTTTGATAAACATCTTTTTACTCTTAACTATGAACTATGAACTGTGAACTGTGAACTGTTAAAACGCCACCTGCACCTGTGCATCAATCTTAGAGCTGTTGGTCTTGCCGAGGTCGGCACGATGGGCTGAGCTGAGAGCGCAGTAGGTATATTGCAACTGCAGGCGGCACTTGGTGTGGAGCCACAGCTGGATGCCACCCATGAGGTTGGTCTGCAGGTAGTTCTTGCCGGTGTTGTAATTGAAGTTATCAACCATGGCAACTACGTCGAGCTGCTTATATACAGGTATGGCAGATGAAACGTAACCGCCGAAGCTGTGCACGTTGCCGTCCATGCCGCCCATCACCTCAGCACGTACTGAGGCACAGCGGTTGCGGAAATAGTCGGTACCCGTCTTCTTGGACTTCCACTCGCCCGAGAAAGCCCAGCGGTTCTGACGGTAGGTCATACCCTTCTTGTTTACATTATCGTAAAGGTCTGGGTTGTAGGCAGAGTAAGCTACAGAGTAGCCGTGTCCCAACTCGCCAGACACGCCGATGCGCAGGTTGGGCAGGAACTTATACTCCAGTTTGCCGATAAAGTTCTTCTGATTGTTCTTGTCAGAGGTGTTGATCTGTCCGCCGTTGAGCACCTCGGCTACATAGCGCAGGCGTCCCTTGAACACGTCGCCGTAGAACATCAGTCCCATGTCACGACCAGAGCCGTTGGACATAAGAGGGTCGGCACCGTTGAGCCAGAATACGCTCTGCGCCATCGGACCGATGCTCTCAAGCACGGTAGGCGACATGGGGTTCTCGAGCGTGAACTCACGCTTTGACTGTCCCAGGCGCACGTTGAACGCCTTGCAGGGACGGTACTCCATATAGTACTCCTGCATGCCGCCACTCTTGAAGTCGTGCATGAAGAAAGCATAGAAATGAGGGGCTATGTCGGCACCCACCATGAGGATGACACGACGCATCTCAAAGGAGTTAGTATTGTTAGCGCCTTCGTTGAACGTAGCGTTATAACCTGCTTGTGCATAACCTGTTACTTTCAGTCGTGAAGCTACCTTCTGAGCCCAGTAGCCTACCTCGTCATGAGGTCCATCAGCTGGTGGCGGAGCCATAAAGGGTTTGTGTTGTTCGAGGAATGCCTGGTCGGTGTTTACGTCAACGTATTCTCCAGTTGCTTCCTCATTAAGCTGAAGGGCTGTAACCTCTGTTTCTGCCCTTGCTATGATTGTTGCCGCAAAGGTGGCTGCAACAAACAGGAAATACTTTTTCATCGTTTCGTTTTTTGAACTTATGTTGTTGGTTAGATATATAAATTATTGCAAATCCTTGTCACTCAGGAAATTGAGCTTATTGAGCATGATGACCTCATTAGCCTTCTCCTCGTTATCGGCACGGAACAGCAGAACACCCTTGCCATCGAGCAGGAATGAATACATATACTTGATACCCACTCCAGCCTCGGTGATGAGCGTCATAACGTCGGCAGCCGCTCCCACCTTGTTGTCGGCAAGGCGTATAGCATAGATGTTGGTGATGGTGACATTTATGCCCTTATCACGCAGTATAGAGAATGCCTTTTCCGTATCGCTGCAGATAAGACGATAGATACCGAACTCCGATGTATCGCTAATATTACTGATGATAATGCTTATGCCATTGTCGCGCAATAACTTCAGTACGCTGAGCAGCGCGCCGCTCTTATTCTCTATGAATATGGAAATCTGTTTGATAGTCATAGTCTTTGATCTTTTAACTCCGAAATGGCATCTCGGAGGGTTTTACTATTTATAAACTGTTCTCTTATCAACTACACGTACAGCCTTTCCCTCAGAAACGGGGAGGCTGCCCTTTGGTACAAGTTTCACGATAGGTGTGAGAAGTATCTCGTCCTTCAGCGCACGTGTGACAGACTTCTTCAAGGCCTCCAGGCGCTGGTAGTCATCGGTAAACAGCTCCTCAAGTTCTACCTCGACGGTCATATTGTCATTATTGTCGTCGGTGGTAAGCGTGATAAGGTAATTATTTGCCAACTCCTTGAACTGCATCAGTATCTTCTCTATCTGTATAGGGAAGATGTTGACACCACGCAGTACCATCATATCATCACTACGGCCCTTCATGCGGTCGAGACGCACATGGTTACGTCCGCAAGGACAACTGCGACCCAGCACACGGGTGAGGTCACGAGTGCGATAACGCAGGAGTGGCATAGCCTCACGACGTATAGAGGTGAGCACGAGTTCACCTATCTCGCCATCGGGCACTGGTTCCAATGTCTCAGGGTCGACAATCTCAACGATGTAGTAGTCCTCCCAGAAGTGGAGACCGTTCTGCTCCTTACACTCGAAGCCCACGCCAGGACCACACATCTCGGACATGCCGAAGGAGTTGTACGCCTTGACACCCAGCATCTGCTCGATGCGCTGACGCTGCTCCTCAGAGTGAGGCTCGGCACCTATGGCGAGCACCTTCAGTTTGGTATCCTTGCGAGGATCCACGCCCTGTTCCTGCATTACCTCATAGAGACGGGTGACGTAAGAAGGCACAGCATGAACGGCAGTAGTGCCGAAGTCCTTCATGAACTTTATCTGACGAAGGGAGTTGCCTGCAGCAGCAGGTACGGTGAGCATGCCCAGACGCTCAGCGCCATACTGGAAACCCAGACCGCCTGTGAACATACCATAGCCAGAAGAGTTTTGGAAAACATCGTCAGGACGCAAGCCTACCATCCAAAGGTTACGAGCCACCTGGTTAGCCCACTCGTCGAGATCCTTCTGGGTATGAAGGATAACGGTAGGGTTGCCCGTGGTACCTGACGAGCTGTGCAGACGCACGCACTCACGCAGGGGTGCACTGGCAAGACCAAAAGGATAGGTATCGCGCAGGTCCTGCTTGGTGGTGAAAGGTATGCGACGGATATCGTCAACAGACGTGATATTATCGGGTGATACGCCAGCCTCCTCAAGGCGTGCCTTATAGAAAGGATTGTTCATACAACGCTGAACAGTCTCCTTCAGGCGCTCCACCTGGAGCTGCTCTATCTGCTGGCGCGACATAGTCTCGAGTTCTGGATCAAGATACTCGGACTTCCAATCGGGTAATTCTCTTCTGTAAGCCATTATTCAAGTTGAAAATTGAAAATTGAGAATTGAAAATTATGAATTAAGCATTAGCCCCCATATCAAAGGCTTTCAGGTTTGCCTCAACAATCTTCTCGCCCTTACGAGCAAAGATGGTTGCAACAGCTTCGCGAAGGGCTTCAGTTGAAACTATCTCTATATACTTAGCTGCCATACCGAGGAGCACCACGTTAGCACTACGAGCGCTGCCGGCATCCTTAGCAACAGCTTCGATATCGAGCTGCACCACATGAGGAAGTGATGAGAGTTCGGCAAAGAGAGCCTGCTCCTCAGGGTAGTTAGGGATATTGACGAATGGTTTGTTGCTGGTAACTATCACGCCGTCCTTGGAGAGGTAAGGCAGATAGCGCAAAGCCTCCATAGGTTCCATAGAGATGATGAGGTCTGCCCCACCCTTTGCTATAAGGTCGCTGTAGATGGGTTCGGTAGAGAGACGCAGATTAGACTGCACGTCGCCTCCGCGCTGACTCATTCCGTGTACCTCAGCCTGCTTCAGGTTTACGTTGGCACGTGTTGCTGCCTCACCTATTATTGTTGCGATGGAGAGGATGCCCTGGCCTCCTACTCCACATAAAATTATATCTTTCTTCATATCACGTTTTTATTATGAACCATTAACTGTGAATTATGAATTCGCCTTTGCCTTTGCCTTTTCACGTGCATGGCGTGATGCCGTCTGGATGCACTCGCGGCGAGGAATGATTACGCTGACACCCTCATAGGCTATCTCATCACGAATGAGCTGTGCGATAGCTGGGATATTCTTTGGCAGAGGGGTGACTACGTGGAGGTGCTCAGGATCCATACCAAGACCAAGACAGATAGCTTCGAACTTGTTGGTGCCTGCACTATCCTGACCGCCCGTCATACCTGTGGTGAGGTTGTCGGAAATGATAACCGTGATAGGGCTGTTGTCGTTGATGGCATCGAGCAACCCCGTCATACCAGAGTGAGTGAAGGTAGAGTCGCCTATCACAGCTATAGCTGGGCGCAAACCTGCATCAGCAGCACCCTTCGCCATAGTGATTGAGGCACCCATATCCACACAACTTGACAGAGCCTTGAATGGAGGCAGAGCGCCAAGAGTGTAGCATCCGATATCGCCAAACACGCGTGCGTCAGGCATTTCGTCGATTATCTCACGCAGGGCAGCATATACGTCTCTGTGACCACATCCCTGACAGAGCTGTGGTGGACGACCTGCAAGATTCTTGGCAGGAGACATGAGCTGTGGTGCTGGCACACCGAGAGCTGCAGCCACACAGTCGGGAGTGAGCTCGCCAGTGCGAGGGAGAGCGCCTGTAAGACGACCTGTCACGATATATCCTGTGCCGAGAAGTGCCTTCACATCCTGCTCTACTACAGGCTGACCGTCCTCTACTACGAGCAGTTTGCCTGACTCATTAGCGAGCATCTGTATGCGCTGCTCAGGAAGAGGATACTGTGAAACCTTCTCCACATTAAATATAGCCTGCTTCTCTGCTGGCAACTGTGAGAGAGCCTCCTTAACGTAGTTGTAGCCGATACCGCAAGCGATGATACCCACCTTGTTTGCCTTATCGGTTGACTCGCCGTATTCAGAAATATTGAACTGGCTCTTGTTGGCAGCCATAAGCATCTGCTCCTGTTTCTCGAGCAGTACGGAATACTTCTTCTTTGCTATACCAGGGAGCAGTACCCACTGGTCGCATGAAGGCTTCATCTCATTCTGTGCCTTGGGCTCCTTAACCTCGACAGCGGCACGAGAGTGAGCCAGACGTGTTACCACACGCAGAAGAACAGGTTCCTTGATAGCCTCAGAGAAGTCGAAGGCAACCTGCATCATGTCGTAAGCCTCCTGCTGGTTGGATGGCTCAAAGATAGGGATAAGAGCAAACTTGCCATAGAAGCGAGAATCCTGCTCGTTCTGGCTGGAATGCATAGAAGGGTCGTCAGCAGCAAGAACTACCAATCCGCCTTCAACACCCGTTATAGCGCTATTGACAAAGGCATCAGCACAAACGTTCATGCCCACATGCTTCATGCAGACGAGGGCACGCTTGCCTGCATACGACATACCGAGAGCAGCCTCCATAGCGGTCTTCTCGTTAGTACACCAGCGAGAACGAATCTTCTGTTCCTTAGCGTAGGGGTTGGTCTGAATAAATTCCGTGATTTCTGTTGATGGGGTGCCAGGATATGCGTACACGCCACTAAGTCCGGCATGTATCGCACCTAAAGCGATGGCCTCATCACCCAGAAGTAATTTCTTTTCCATTCTCTTTTTTGTATTCTTTGGGTTATAATCTATTAGCTTAAAAACTCCGCAAAGTTAACAAAAAAATATGGAACAGACAAATAATAGCTTACATTTTGCTCATTTTTCCTGCAATTTACTGACACATGTCTCGGCTTGTGAATAAGAAAAGCCTCTTTGCATAGCAAAGCGAATAAGTTTCATGCGTTTTTCGTAGTCGGAATTGTACTTTATGCTTTTCACCTTGGTTTGGAGCAAAGGAAGCAGTATTTCCTCGTAGTCGTCATCGGCAACTTCATCGAGAATGGGCTGATAGACCTCGCGAGGTATGTGCTTGAAATACAGCGCCTGTTCCACCTTGCGCCTACCCCATCGGTTGTATTTTATCTTGTCGTTGATGAAATAGCGGGCATAACGACTCTCGTCGATAAACTTCTCCTTGACAAGATAGCGCAGCACCTCCTGCTGAATGTCCTCCTCCACCTGCCAGCGCTCCATCTTCTTCCTCATGTCGTCAAGGCAATGTTCGGCTCTTGCGCATGAGGCAGTAAGTTTTGCAAGTATTTGTTCCTTTGTCATGGGAGGAAGGTTTAAGAGTTTAAGAGTTAAAACTTCGAGTATGGTGTTACTAACTCTATCTGTTGATCGGCTACGGTCATGATGTCGTAAACCTGAGTAGGCTTCAGGTGCAGAGCGGGAATCTTCGTTTCATCCACGATATGAGGAGCAGGTATCTCGTACTGCTGCATCAGAGGGTTGGGATTGGCTCCCTTTGCCACAACGAGGGGAGTGAGGTCTATCTTCGTGGTGTGGCGAGCTGGATGGTAAGGAACAGGTATCTTGGTTCGGGTAACTGTCAACAGCGGTTCTGTTGAGCGTATTCTGAGGTTGCCGCCAAGTAGCGACTTAATAACCAAGTGATTGATTCTGCCATCTTTCCACTGAAGTTTTACTATCTCAAATCCTCCACGAGTGCGCAGTCCGGTGATGCATCCCTCCTTAGCCCATTCACGAGGTAAGGCGGGGAGTATGTGCAGAGTGCCATCATGACTCTGCACCAGCATCTCTGCAATACCAGCACAGCAGCCGAAGTTGCCGTCAATCTGGAATGGCGGGTGGGCATCAAACATGTTGGCGTATGTACCACCGTCAGGGTCCTTCATACGGGCATTAGGGTCTTTCAGTTTCAGTTGGTTCTTTATGAGCAGCAAGGCACGGTCGCCATCCATCTGACGCGCCCACTGGCATACCTTCCACCCCATAGACCATCCGCGAGAGGCATCACCCCTGCCTATGAGCGATTTACGCACCGCCCTGAATAGTTCGGGGGTAGAGTAAGGCGAGATGAGATTGCCTGGAAAAGCGCCCCATAAGTGGGATATATGCCGATGGCTGCTTGTTTCCTTATCCCAGTCATGCAACCACTCCTGCAGCTGTCCGTATTTGCCTATCTGCATGGGTGGCAACTGCTTGCGCAGTGTATCGAGACTATCAGCAAACTCACTATCAACCCCTAACGTCTTAGCAGCTATGGAGGTACTGCGTAACAGGTCGTAAATCAGTTGGTTATCCATCGTCACACCTGAGAAGACGGCACAGTTTTGCTTCTTGCCCGTTTTCTCATCTACATAGCTGGCTATGCCAGGATGATTCTCTGGCGATACAGATGGTCCTGCCACCATATATCCAGTCACAGGGTCCTTGTACATAAAGTCCTGAAAGAACTGCGCTGCACCCTTCATCACGGGGTAATACTCCTTGAGGAAATTCTTATCACCTGTGTAGAGATAGTGCTCCCAGAGGTGTGAGCAGAACCACGCACCACCCGTAGGCCATATAGCAGCGATATGATTATCCACCGCTCCTGTGGCACGCCATAGGTCGGTATTATGGTGCATCACCCAACCACGTGCTCCGTACATCTTGCGTGCAGTTTCCTGTCCCGTCTTGCTCACATCTTTCACCATCTCAAAGAAAGGCTCGTGGCACTCCGACAGGTTTGTCACCTCCGCGGGCCAGTAGTTCATCTCCACATTGATGTTGGTGGTGTATTTAGAGTCCCACGCTGGATATTGTCTTCCGTCAGGATTCCATATCCCCTGTAGATTAGCTGGTTGTGTGCCTGGCTGTGAGGATGATATGAGCAGATACCTGCCAAACTGGAAATAGAGCGAAACAAGCGATGGGTCACAAGAAGTAGAAAACTCCCTGATACGCGTCTCCGTATCTTTTGCCGCCTGTAGAGAGTCACAACCCAGATCGAGTGTCACCCTATCAAATTGCTTCTTGTACTTCCACGTATGGTCGTACAGGGCTTTGGCATAGTAGGTGGTGTGGTACTGTCCGTAGTTAAACGTATTGACCTTCTTGCAGAAGGCATCCATATAGTATGCCGCCTTTTTCTTGGCATCTGCCACCTCACTATTGTAGCCATTGAAATTAGTTCCACAACTCACCACGATGGTTATACCCTTATCATCCTCTATAGAGCGCACGAGGGTATAGCACTCCAGTTTGTTAGGCACATTTTCCATAGCGGGTTTGGTAAGTGTGCTCTTCACCACAATCATCGAAGGGTCGCCCTTCTCCACCGTCACCGTCACCCTATCGCTCTTCTCTGGCGACAGGAATTTTATTGATGGCCTTAGCACCTCTTTATTCTTTATGGGGTTGATTACCTTACCATTCTTTGTCGCAGTGAGTCTGATGAATATGACCTTATCGACGAATGATGAGAAATAGGTGCGCTCATAGGTGATGCCGTCGCAGTCGTACCTTACTCCTGCTGTGGCATTCGAAACATCGAGCCAACGACGGTAGTTGGTATATTCATAATGCCCCAGTGACAGAAGCATTCTGCCTACTGATTCATAAGCCATTCCGTGACCCGTCTTCTCTATGTCTGCCACCATATTCTTCAGAGCCAACTTCTGAGCTCCGATATAGCCCTCCTCCGTTTCCTGCGCTATCAGGTCACGCATCTCCTGCAGGTGTGGCAGGCAGTTTTCGTTATAGTTGTTATATTGGCTACCACTCCAGAAGGTGTCCTCATTGAGTTGTATGGTATCCTGTTCCACACTTCCTGATATCATAGCCCCCAGACGGCCGTTGCCTATTGGCAGTGCCTCCTCCCAGTATTGTGCCGGACGGTTATACCACAACGTAAGGTCGTCAGAAGCTGTTGCCTCTAACGCAAACACTAAAAGAGAAAAAAACAGGAAACGTAACATAGTAGGAATCTTCAATCTTCAATCTTCACCTCCCTCATCAGCCTTCTCTCCCTTCTGATTGCTATGATCAGAGAGAAAGCCAGATATACGATGGCGAGAACCCAGAGGGCAACATATTCTGTAACACAGTCGCTAAGCAATGCTCCCATGCTGTTCATGCGCACAAAACCACGAATGGCAAACGTACTGGGGAAGATACATGATACTCCCTGCCAGAAACCTGATATACTGCTTTGAGGCCAACTGATACCGCTAATGAAAAGCATAGGGAGAGAGGTATAGACAATTATAAGCATCACATTCTCACGATAACGCACCATCTCGCTCGCCGTGATGGCAAAGAAAGAACATGCCACAAGGTAAGGCAGAAGGAAAAGGAACAAATCCCAGGCATGAACCATACTGACAAAGCCGAAGATATGTGGGACTATGAGCGTTATCCATGCAAGCATAACAGCAAAAAGGAGTATGTATGCCGTAGCATTGCCAAGCGTGCGCTGAACAATAGCTCTCCTCTGTATCACAATGCCTGACATCGGTCGGCGGAAATAGGATTTCTCATCCTCTCGGCGAGTGCCAGCCAACATTCCCACACCAAGAAGCATAGCCTGCTGAATGATAAGAACAAGAACACCAGGAATAATAAAATTGCCATAACCACCTGTAGTGTTGAATATCGGCACCTCGTCAAATTCTACAGGATGGGCACTGATTTCCTCATCGCGAGCAGTGTATTTCTGTAGGGCGTGACGTTGTATCTCTGCTCCCATAACACCACTAATGGCTGTTGCCGACTGGAATATCGCCTTGTAGGCAAGCATATAGCTCATATCACAATAGACACTGACATGACCTTGCTCCATCCTACCTATTTTCTGTTCAAAATCCTGAGGGAAATATATTATGCCGTAAACATCACCATGACCTATGGCACTCTTTGCCTCATTCATATCCTTGCACTGCAGGGCTACTGAAACATCAGGCATAGCATCATATTTGCGTATAAACTCACGGCTGAGCGCCGAATGTGAGTCATCAACCACAGCAACAGGAACATCGCGTGCCACCTCGTTATTGTATATCCACGAATATATCAGCGGATAGCCTATAGGCAGGAAAATGAAGAACAGCAATACGCCTTCATCCTTCAGTATGGCACAGAGCTCGTCTATTATGTATTCAAAATATTTCAATCTTCAATATTTCAATCTTCTCACGCCTGGTATTCATACATTAACATCGCCTTGCGTATGCGACGCAGAGTGAGCAATGGTAGCAAAGTAAACAACATCATCACACCAATATTGATGGCGACATCGCTGAAGGGGTATGTATTGAATACACACAACTGGTATATCTTATAGAAATGACGCATAGGAAACAGCCACGCTGCTGACTGCAAAGGAGCATCCATAGCAAACACAGGGAAGGCAGAACCTACCATAGAGAAACTTAGCACTGCCCATAGCGAACATATACTCATAGACATGCGAAGTGATGGCATAAGTCCGAAGATAAACAGGGCAAAACCCTGTGATGAGAGTACCGACAACAGACACAGAAGGAGAATTCTTCCAAAACCGCCAGGAGCTGGAAAATGGAGTATGCCAAAGAGATAAAACATTATGGCAGCAAACACTGTGAAGAATATCAGCGTATATGGCAACAGTTTGCCAACCAACGCTTTAACGATGTTCCCCCCAGCAATTTCCAACCATTCCTTACCCGTTCCAAACTTTATCTCTGTACCTACAGCATAAACCGTAATAAGGAATATAAAAAGGAGCAACATGCCTGGTATAAGCATAGCACAAAGGAAAATATTATAGCTCACCCACGGATTGCCCACCATATGGAGGTCAATACTGACAGGCTGAAGAAAAGCTGCTATCTGGTGAGAGGTCAAACCCTGAGCCTGCATCATACCCTGCCCCACTCCTGCAGAGGCAAGAGTGCACATAGTCTTCATATCCTTATAGGTCAGAGCACCAGCCGTCAGCGAGGTGTTGGTATAATAGAACGACATACGTGGCTGACGACCACTCAGCATGTCACTGGTAAGATTGCGGGGAAATAGTACAAAACCGTATATCTTATTGCGCTGAACAGCACTCCGCGCCTCGTCAACAGAAGGATAATGCGCCACTACCCGTGTGTTCTGGAAAGCATCAATCATGCGTGTCAGTTTCCTTGTAGTACCCGTATTGTCGAGGTCCACAATACCAATAGGCATTTTGAGAGGCTGTCCCTCGTCCATCAGTGTGGAGAAAAACACAGTGACGAACAATGGCAACACCACCATACATATTATATATATAGGGTGGAGAAGAAACGTCCTTATTTCACGTTTAGCAAGCTCTCTCAACTTTCAATTATCAATTGTCAACTGTCAATTGTGAATTATGAATTATGAATTGTGAATTATCTAACAACAACCGACATTCCAGGACGCAGGCCGTCAAACTTCTTTGTGGGTGTTGCCTTCACCTCGAAAGTCTTCATATCAAACTGTCCGTTGGATTTTGTAGCCTTCCACGTAGCATACGAACCCTCATCTTTTATCGAGGTCACCTTCATCTCCATTTCCTTGTCGAAGGCAGGCACGTAGGCATTAAACGTGTCGCCTATCTTCATGCCCTTCAGCTGGTCTTCTCGCAGATTGAAGGCACCCCACATATCATTCATTATCGAAATAGTCATTATTGGACTGCCAGCACCTATCAGTTCACCCACCTTGGGGTATATGGTGCTCACCTCGCCCTCCATCTGGGCTATCTGTATTGTTTCCTTGCGGTATGAGTTCACCTCGTCAACAGCACCCTGTGCTCTCTTTACCTGAGCCTGTGCTGCTGCTTTCTCTTCTCTGCGGGCACCATTCTGAGCCATGTCATATTGACTCTTGGCGGCTTTCTCCTGCGCCTCATAAGCCTTATACTGTGCGTATGCCTCGTCACGCTTCTGTTCGCTCACCACGCCCTCGTCAAATAGTCTCTGCACCCTTTCGTATGATTTCTTGGCTATGTCCAGTCCTGCCTTTGCCTGTTGCCACAGTTCGTAGGCACCCTGTATCTGTTCCTTTCGGGCACCAGCTGTAGCCATATCGCTCATTGCCTCGGCAGCCGTCTCGGCTCCCATAGCTTGTTTTGCCTTTGCCACTACGTCAGGGGCATCGAGTATGGCGAGGGTATCACCTACGTGTACGTAGTCACCCTCTTTGACGAGTATTCTCAGCACCCTTGACGGCACCTTGCTCGATACGCGGTATTCCTCTACCTCTATCTGTCCCTGTATGATCTCCTTCTCACTGCCTATGGTGAAGAAGCCTATCAATCCTACAATGATTACCACTGCGCTGAACACTGCCAGCGCTATCATCACACTCTTATGCTGTTCTTTACTTTCCATATCTTCCCAATGCTTTGTCTAATGCTATTTCACTTAGTTTGACATCTATCTCGGCATCTATCTTCTGCGTCTTTGCCTTCAGCCATGCCGTCTGTGCAGCCATCACGTCAGTAGTGCTCATCACACCCTCTTTGAATCCTATGTTGGCACATCTCAGGTTTTCCTCAGCACTCTGTATGTTCTTCCTTGATGCTACGAGGTTTTTGTTCGCCTCTTTCACCTTGAATTTGCTCTGTGACACCTGCAGCTCTATCATCTCGTGTGCCTCGTTATATGTGAGTTGTGCAAGGTTGGTGGCACATTTCGTTGCCCTTATCTTATAGGCATTATCACCCCAATCGAGCACAGGCACCCTCATCATCACACCCACGTTGAAGGCTCCCTTGAACTTCCTCTCGAAACCATTATACACACTGGGGTTGGTAAAGAAGGCACCACCTATGAGCGACAACTGTGGCAGGTAGGCTGCCCGTGCTATCTTCGTCTGCTGACGTGATATCTCTATCGCATCATTGAGCATGCGTAGCTCGTGACGTCCCTCGTAGCTGTAGTCTTCATTGGCGTTTTCACCATCCCCATTCACTATGTCGAGGTCTTCCTTCATCTCATCTGCGAGTGTTATGTCGCTGTCCAGATCCATTGCACACTGTTGGCACAGAAACATCTTGGCGAGCGACAGGGCATTATCCACCTTCGTCTTTGTCATCTCCGCCTCATTCACGGCAACATCAACCTTCAGTCCGTCAGCCCTTGTAGCCACACCCTCCTTTATCATCTTGTGCACATCATCATCGAGTTTCTGCACCAGTGCGAGGTAGTCGTCCGCCAACAGCTGCTTATGACGTAGCGACACCACCGTCCAGTAGGCATTGTCCACCACGTATGTCACGTCACTCTGCTTTGCCTCTATATCAGTCTCCGCTACGCGTTCTGATACGTCGGCTATCTTGTTTCCTGCCACTATGGCTCCACCCATAAATATAGGCTGAACCATCACAGCTGAAGCAGTAAACAGGTGGTGCGTATTGGTAGAGAAAGCATCCACTATCCTCTGTCCCAGTTCGTTGCCGTAAGCCTCGATAGACTGCGCCATTGGCGAACCCACTACTCGTATTATGGTACCGAGGTCAGATGCCACCTGAGGCGATATCATTCCCCTCTGTGCCATTGCCTCTATCGTACTTCCTATCTTGGTATCCAGCCTACTTATGGTAGTGGTACCTATACCACCTATGGCACTCTTCTGTGCATCACTCAGCAGCGATATCTCACGTGATGAATACATGTAGCCTCCTGTCAGATCTATGTGTGGCAGATACTTCGTACGTGCCGCCTTCCTTACATTCACAGCCATCTGGTGCTTCATCTTCGCCATCCCTATCTGTTTGTTGGCACTGAGAGCACGGTTGCGACATGAGTCCAATGTCAGCACCTCACCACCCTGCGCTGTGACGCTGAAAGCAAGGAACATCAAACCGTATGTTATAAGTCTCTTTTTCAATTTTTCAATCTTTCATTTTTTATTATCAACCATAAACTGTAAACCGTAAACCATAAACTGTCAATTAAACACAAATCCCACGTGTTTTACTATCGTTGTTATCAGTCCGTAGTGTTTTA
This sequence comes from Prevotella sp., assembly GCA_017642485.1. Lineage (GTDB taxonomy): Bacteria > Bacteroidota > Bacteroidia > Bacteroidales > Bacteroidaceae > Prevotella. Next base: position 27,078 of record JAGCPC010000034.1, read on the forward strand.
CCATTATGCGGAAACGCTCATGGAGCGACTGGCGGTGGTTCTTTATAGTCAGTCCTCCTGCAAGGAAGTTGCACGTCACCTGCCTCATGTTGAGCAGCTTCAGCCCTTCCTTCTCTGCCTCTTTCATCACTCTTATGCACCAATCCACGTCAGCCGAGAACCTGTATCGAGTGTCAAAAGCCACACGTCTTGCTATGTCCGTCCTCACGTAGAATGCCTGGTGGCACACCAGCATACCATCCTTAAACGACCTCCACGTCAACTCCTCTGGTGGGTTATGCTCTCTTTTCCCAACGTAATGGTTTGTCACGTCCACTATGTCCGTATCGCCATATATCACCCCTGGGAGGTTTGAGGTTGGAGGTTGGAGG
>JAGCPC010000035.1 GCA_017642485.1 Prevotella sp.
GTCTCGTCGATGGGCGACATCTCAGTGAGGGAGTCGTAATCGTCATAAGGACAGCATCCGAGCATGCTATAAATCTTGAGGCGACCCATATAGCTGTTGGAACGGAAATTGGCCTGGAACTCTCCATCGTGGCTACGAGCAGCGAGATTGCCGACGCGCATAATCTTGGCATTGAGACCGTGATGGACTATGGCATCGAGTATGAGTCGCTCGGCAAGGAACTTGGAGTGTATGTAACGATTGTCGAGGAACTGTCCGAAGTAGAGCTTCTGTTCGCTGAGCTTGGGCACTGGGGTGCCATCGCCACTGTCTATCCATATCTCGCCTACTGAGGTGGTGGAGATGTGTACGAGACGGGCTCCTGTCATGATGCAATACTCCACGCAACGACGTGCTCCTCCGACGTTGACATCCTCGATGTCGGTGGACTTGGAGAAGTGCTTGACGTTGGCGGCGCAGTTGAATACAGTTGAGATTTGAGGTTTGGGGAATTGGGTGGAACCGTCGAGGACTGCGGTGAAATCTTGCGTGACATCGGCATTGACGACGAAGAGGCGAGTGCCAAAGAGATGGTCGAACTTCTGGGCGAAGTAATAGTAGAGCATGGTCTTGAGACGTCGCTCGGCCTCTTGCTGACTGGTTCCTCGCACCATACAGGTGATGGTGAGGGCATCAGACTGGATGAGTTCGCGGAGGACATGGATGCCGAGATAGCCTGTGGCACCTGTGAGCAGAACATGACCCAGAGGCTGTGACTCGCCCTTGAGATACATCTCGATATTGTTATGAGCCAGGAGGGCATTGATGCCTGTATAGTCGAAGGTAGCTGCCTCGCTGTCGGCCTCGTCGTCACTCTCGACACTGCCCCCAACAAACTGTGCAAGGATGCGAGGTGTGGGGTGAGTGAAGACGTCGCCGTATGCCACATGGTAGCCATTCTTATCGGCTTCGATGATGACACGGGTGACCATGAGCGAGGTGCCTCCGAGTTCGAAGAAGTTGTCGGTGGCTCCGACCCTATCGACGGAGAGGATAGAGGCGAAGATGTCGCAGAAGAGCCTCTCAACATCATTGGCAGGGGCTACGTAGCTACGCTCTGCAGCCTGTATGACGGGTTCGGGCAGGGCACGACGGTTTACCTTCTGATTCTGATTGAGCGGTATGCTGTCAATCTGCATGGTAGCAGCAGGCACCATATAGGATGGTTTGCTACTAAGGATAAAGTCGTTGAGTGCCTTGATGTCAACCTGCTGAGGACTGACGATATAGGCAGCGATGTACTTGCCTCCGTTGGGGTAGTCGAACGCCTGCACGGTGGCATCCTCGATGCCTGGGAACTGACGTATGACAGCCTCGACCTCCTTGAGTTCGATACGGAAACCACGCACCTTGACCTGTCCGTCGCGACGACCCACGAACTGTATGTTGCCATCAGGGAGGTAGCGCACGATGTCGCCTGTGCGGTAAAGGCGGGAGTAGGTTTGAGGTTTGAGGTTTGAGGTTTGAGATTGGAAAGGGTTATCAATGAAGACCTCGGCAGTTTTGTCAGGACGGTTGAGGTAGCCACGACTGACCTGTGGACCGCTGACCCATAGTTCGCCGACGGCGCCTGGGGGCAGGCGGTGGCAATCCTTATCCACGATATAGAGGTGGAGATTGTCAACAGGTTTGCCGATAGGGATGTCAACCATCTCATCGTCAACACGATAGGTGGTGGTGAAGATGGTGCACTCCGTAGGTCCGTAGGCATTATAGAAACCATAGCCCTGAGGAGGAGCGAGCGAAGCCAGTTTCTCACCACCTGTAGAGAGATGGCGCAGGGAGTGGTTGTCCTGACTGGTAGCAAACTGATAGCCCACCTGTGTGGTCATGAAGGAATGGGTGATATGCTCACGATTGAAGTAGGCATTGAGGTCGGGCAGGGTGAGACGGATATCATCGCCAATGATATGCACCGTAGCGCCACAGGTGAGGGCGGGGTACATATCCATCATGCAGGCATCAAAGCCGTATGAGGCATAGGCCGCTACGTTATTGCCTGGCTGCAGGTCGTAGTAGCGCTGATACCAGTGACAGAAGGCCACCAGATTGGCATGGGTGAGCTGACAACCCTTTGGCACACCAGTGGAGCCTGAGGTGTAGAGGAGGATGAAGATGGTTTGAGGTTTGAGGTTTGAGGTTTGAGGTTTGAGATTGGAGGTTTGAGATTTGAGGTTGCCATCTTCAATGAGCAGGACCTCGCCAGTGTATTCATTCACCTTATCAAGCAGGTCGGCATCAGCAATGAGCAACTTAGCACCTGCATCATGCATCATGAAATTGAGTCGCTCAGAGGGGTAAGAGGGGTCGAGCGGTTGGTAGGCACACCCTGCTTTGAGCACTCCGAGGGAGGCTATGACCATCCACTCAGAACGAGGGATGAGGATAGAGACAACATCCTCAATGCCCAATCCGCAAGACTGCACATAGAGGGCTATGCGATCGCTCATCTCATCAACCTCACGATAGGTGTAGCGATGGTCATGATACACCACAGCGAGGTTGTCGGGAGTCTCCTTGACCTGCTTGGCAAAGAGCGACACGATGGTCTGGGTGTCGTCATAAGGCACATCAGTATCATTGAAGCTATCGAGCAAAGACTCCTGGGCGCTGTCGAGCAAGGAGACAGAGCGTAGAGGAGCAGAGGCATCATGGGCGAATGCCGAAGCAGCATTGCACACCGACTGTGCCAGACTCTGCATGAGGGAGGCACTGTAGAGCCCATCGTCATACTCAATAGACACAGAGGGGTCACCATCGAAATCAGAGATGTAGAAAGCTATCTTGAACTTAGGAGCATTGAGTTCCATAACCTCCTCTGCCAACACCTTCTTGCCACCCACACGGTAGTCGCTCAATACGCCTATCTGGTAGGCAAACATGATGTCGGCCTTGAGATCGTGGTCAGCTGCTATGCGAGCGAAAGGATAGTCCTCATGGCGCAGGGTGTCCTCAAACTTCTGAGCACTCTCATGGATAAACTCGCTGATGCTCTGATTGCGAACGTTGATGCCCAGCGCCAGGGTGTTGACGAACATACCCATGGTGTTCATCACCTTGAGATTGCTACGACCATTGGAGATGGTGGTGATACACACCTCATCATTGGCAGCAAAACGAGAGAGGGAATAGAACACAGCAGCGAGCATGATAGCAGCTGGAGTGACACTGAGTTGCTTGGCGAGTTGTTGCACCTCATCCCACTGTATAGGGGCAGAGGCCTTGCTGTTATTGCCTGGAGAATGAGGCGAAACGAGGTCAGACGGTATCTCGGTAATGCCCTCGACGCATGACAGTTGTTGGCTGAAGAACTCCTTAGCATCGGCAAAGGCCTGACCACTCTCAGCCTGTTGCTGGGAGATGACAAACTGCGCATAGGAGCACATCTCGGGTTCGATAGCACGGCCATCGAGCAGGCTACACACCTCATGAATGAAGAGGTCGTAGGAATAGCCATCGCAGATGAGGTGATGGAGGTCGCAATAGAGATAGAGCGACTCGCTGGTGCGCACTATGCAGAAGCGGAAGAGGCGATCCTTGCTGAGATTGAAAGGCTGAACGAACTCATAGCGATAAGCCTTAGCCTCATCCTCAGACATGGTGAACTCAGGGATATCGAACGGTTCGTTGACATCGCCCATCACCTGTACCACACCCGATTCGATGGTTTCGAAGTGCACAAACATAGCAGGATGGTTCTTGACCGCTTGCTGAACGGCCTGGCGCAGAGCCTCAGTGCTCACCTCAGTGGGCAGGGTGACGCAGATGGGGGTGTTGTACAACGTGGAGACAGGATTCTTCATGCTGTCGATATAGACACCCATTTGAGCATAGCTCAGTTGACAGTTCTCAATTCTCTGTTCACAGTTAGGTTCACCGCTAACTTGCTTGCCATCCTTAACTGTGCACTGTGCACTGTTAACTATGCACTGATTGAGTATCTCATTCTCGATGGTTTGCATGCTGCCACCATTGATGAGTTCGAGGGCATCGATCTGCACATCGAAGCGCTTGTAGATAATGGTGGCGAGTTTGATGGCAAGGATAGACGACAGCCCCACATAGCGGAGGTCGGTAGAGAGACCAAAGCGGTCAGTGTTGAGCACATCGGAGATGATGCCCTTGAGTTCCTCTTCAAGAACATTGAGAGGAGCATTGCCACCAGCGTCATCATCAGCAGCATCCTCCTCTACCCCAACCACAGGAGTGGGCAGGGCACGCTTGTCAACCTTCTGATTCTGATTGAGCGGAATGCTGTCAATCTGCATGGTAGCAGCAGGCACCATGTAAGGAGGCTTGTGTTCGGCAATGAAGGCGTTGAGCGCCTTGACATCAATCAGCTTGTCGCTCACTACGTAAGCCACGATATACTTGCCTCCGCTGGGGTAGTCGAAAGCCTGCACGGTGGCATCCTTGATGTCAGGAAACTGTCTGACAACACCCTCAACCTCTTTGAGTTCGATGCGGAAACCACGTATCTTGACCTGTCCGTCGCGACGACCTACGAACTCGATGTTGCCATCCTCACGACGACGCACGATATCGCCAGTGCGATAGACACGTCGGCCCTTCCACTCGACAAAGACCTCAGCAGTGCGCTCGGGTTGGTTGAGATAACCCAGTGCCACCTGTGGGCCACCAATAATCAGTTCGCCCTCGCAGCCATCGAGCACCTCTTCACCCTGTGGGTCGATGATGTATAGCTGCACATCGTCATTAGGCATGCCGATAGGGATATTCTCCTCATTGCGGTCAACATTGTGATGGGTGACATAGACAGTGGTCTCGGTGGGACCATAGCAGTTAGCAAGAGTGTAGCGAGGTGGGTCGAGACTGATGAGTTTCTCGCCACCAGTACCAAGCCACTGTAGTCCTGGTATATCAGGATATTCAAGCACCATCTGCGTAGCCATCTGTGTGGTCATGAAGCAGTGGGTGATCTTCTCCTTCTGGATATAGTCGTACATACCAGCAAGGTCGAAGCGTATGGCATCACCTATTATATATATAGCACACCCTGCCCATACGCACGACCAGAGGTCCATCTGGTAGGCATCGAAGCCATAGCCAGCGTATGTGGCATAGCGGGACGAGGTGTCGAGGTGGATGCTCTTGACATGATACTTAATAAACGTCACGATATTCTCCTCACTGAGCATGACACCCTTAGGCACTCCCGTGGTGCCACTGGTATAGAGCAGTACGAATGCCTCAGTGCCATCATAGGCAGAGGCATCGCTCTGCATATACTCACGACGCTCCTCAGGATATGAGCCATCGATAGGCATAGCGGTGTAGCCAGCCTTGGCGATGGCGAGAGGTACGAGCACCATATTCTCGTCGCGAGGGACGGTGAATCCGAGCACTCTGTCGCCACATCGTGTTATATACGGAGAGTCAATGCTGTCAGTAAGTCTGTCAGCCTCGGCAAAGGTCAGTCTCTTGCTGCCTGCCACACAGAAAATATCGTTTGGGCGCTCAGCTACGTGCTTTTTGAAGCGCTTTATCAGTTCACAGTTCATAGTTCACAGTTCACAGTTAGTTCGCAAAAGTTCATCACGTCGTGTCTTAGTTCACAGTTCGTAGTTAGGGGTTATTCAAAGTTGAAGATGCTGATGAAGCCAGTCATTTTGAATACATTCTTGATATCGTCGCTGACATTGCGAAGGGTGACCTGACTGCCAGAAGCCTTGGCACCCTTGAGGATGCCAAGCAAGATACGCAGTCCGCTTGAAGCGATATACTCCAAACCATCGCAGTCGATGATGATATCTTTGCCCTCGCCGTTATATAGAGGTTTCAGTACTGCTTCAACCTCGACAGCAGCTGCAGTGTCCATATCGCCCTGCAGGGTGACAAGAAATTTTCCGTCTTTTTCGTCAATAGTAGTGTTCATAGGTTTATGAGTTTTGTTAGGGTTAGAATGTTCTGATTGTTTTTACGTTCGTAATGGATGTGGTCAAGCGTTTTGCGAAGCAGAAGGATGCCCAGTCCACCCACCTGACGCTGTTCGACAGGCAGGGTGATATCCACCTCACGGGATGCTGTAGGGTCGAAAGGTGCGCCATTGTCAGTGATAGTGACCTGGACGTTCGTGCCATCAGAGCAGACGTGGAGCATCACATCGCCTTGGGTATCCTGGGGATAGGCATACTCCATAACATTCACCACTGCCTCCTCCACTGCCAGGCGTAACTGACGGGCATCAAAGTCGGCAATGTGGAGTTTGTCGATGACAGACTTCATGAACGAACTGAGGAGGGTGACCTGAGCAATATCGTTGGTCAGGGTGAGCGATTCGGAAAGTGTGGTGACAGACTGCTGAGGCGCAAAGCGGATGGCGAGCATGGTGATGTCGTCACTCTGCGGTGCTCCTGCCACAAACTGACTGAGGTGGGAGGAGACGGTATGGATGATATCCTCAGGATGCGAGTGCTGAGCGATACACTCACGCAGGGCATCAATAGTGCGAGGCAAGCCAAACTGCCGGCGCAGGGCATTGCGTGCCTCAGTCACTCCGTCGGTATAGAGGAAGAGGGTGGTATCAGCCTCCATGCGCACCTGCTGCACGCCATACTCCACATCATCAAAAGTGCCAACAGGAAGATGAGGAATGCACTCCAGTTCATGAGGCTCGGAGGAGAGCATCACAGGATGGTCATGACCAGCAGAGCAGTAATGAAGCATGCCAGTAGGCAAATCGAGTATGCCGATAAAGAGAGTGGCAAACATATTGGCCTCATTATTGCGACAGATGGCGCCATTGATGCTCTGCATGATATGAGCGGGGTTATTCTCGTGAGCAGAGAAAGCACGGAACATAGAACTGATGACTGCCATGAGCATAGCCGAAGCAGCACCCTTGCCACTGACATCGCCGATGCAGAAGAAGAGTTTGTCATTGCTGATGTAGTAATCGTAGAGGTCGCCACCCACCTCGCGTGCAGGGAGCAGGAAGCCGTGTATCTCAACATCATCCCTGTTAAGATGCTGATGAGGCAGCATGCTCTGCTGAATCTCGTTAGCCACACGGAGTTCGTTGTCGATGCGTGCCTTCTCAGCATTGACGGCATGGAAGCGTTCCTGATTGCGCTTGGTGCGTATGACGAGGATAGACATTATCAACAAGGAAGCAATCACCACCAGGAACAGTGTGGTACGAACGCGACGAATCTTGCTAAGGATATCACGCTCGTAGCACACCTTTACGAGTGTCCACTTGGCTGGTCCACCAACAGAATGATAGAAAAGGTAAATGCGTTCGCCTTTCTCGTCAGTCATGGTGACATAGTCTTCATTATCCTTATCGTTTTTCTTAATTTCATTGACATTACCGAAGAACGGAGTACCATCGCCCACTAACAGGTGGCCAGCCTTGGAGAAGAGGAAGGTGCGAGTGGAAGGATAGACATTCTTGAAATCAATCACCGTCTTAAGACCATCGATGGCAAGGTCGGCAAAGATGACTGCCACGATGCTGTCACTATCATCATAGACAGGAGCACTGTAGGTAGTGGACAAGCGTGTGGAGTCGAAATAATCCTTATAAGGTTCGCACCAGTGTACTGTATCTCGGGTGATGGAGACGTTATAAATCTCTCTGTTGAGGTAGTCGTGCTTATCAGAGGCTACCTGCTGTTGCTTAATATTACCATCCTTATCGCGATAGGCATAAGGCTCGTACAGACGACCTTTTTCAGGATAGTAATACGGTGTGAACATTATACCAGCACCTGACATCACAGGACTATGCTTCACGAGATGCGTGACAAGGGTAAACATAGAATCAGGATGATGCAGATTACGATGCACCACCCAACTGGTATTCTGCACGGCAACCTCGGCTCGCCACATGTAACTGCTCACACGCAGACTGGACACCTTGGTCTCGCGTTCGAAATACTTAATCGCAAGATCCTGGATATTACTCTGTGCAGAAAAATACATCACACCAAGCAGCAGTTCGAGCAAGACAGCAGCAGCAATGGTGATGCTGAGGCTTAGGTTTCTTTGTACGAAACCCTTGAAAAGTCCTATAAGACGTCTTACTGCTGAACAGCTGTTGGTTTTAGTATTCATGCCATTCGGAAAGTGTAATAAAATGATTACAGGGACAAAGGTACGCAAAACTTTTAATATAACAACATCTTATGTAAAATAAATTGCTAATTATTTCAAGAAATATACTCATTTATGCAAATATGCAAGAAAAAAGCAACAAAAGCGAAAATAATTCATAATTCATAGTGCATAATTCATAATTATTTTATAATTTTGCAAGTCGATACGCATAAA
>JAGCPC010000036.1 GCA_017642485.1 Prevotella sp.
CAATAATGAAGGCGAAGCTCGACGCTGGTCGTTCACTCTATTACGCTACCTCACGATTCGTGGATGTATATAAGACCCTCGAAGACATAGAGCGCGAGCGCAAGGAGAAGGGTGAGAAGCTCTCAGCAGAGGAGAGGGCTGAATGCAAGGCATTCTCAAAACTCGCTGATGCCTTCACACCTATTGCCAAGGGTATGACATCGGAGTATGCCAACCAGAATGCTTACGACGGCATACAGGTGCATGGCGGTTCTGGCTTCATGCTGGAGTACGCCTGTCAGCGTCTGTATCGTGATGCCCGTATCCTCACCATATATGAGGGAACGACACAGTTGCAGACCGTAGCTGCTGGTCGCTATATCACCAACGGTTTCTATGGTCAGATAATAGAGGGCTTCCTGGCTCAGGGAGAGGCGGGTTACGCATTGGCTAACGCCACTGCGTACGAAAACGAAAACGAAACGCTTCGCTACGAAAACGAAGGCGAGTGGTGCTCAGCTGAGTTGCTGCCACAGAAGGAGCGCATAGCCAAGATGGCAGAGAAATACAACGCTGTTGTGGCATACGTGAACGAGCAGAAGAACGACGAGCTGAAAGACCTGTGCATACGTCACCTCTACGAGATGGCAGGCGACATCATCATGGCTCTGCTGCTCGTGGGCGATGCCAGCAAGGATGCCGAACTCTTCAGTAAGTCGGCAAAGGTATATACCCGCTATGCTGCTGCCGAGATAGAGAAGCACTACGACTTCGTAATGTCATGCACAGAGGCTGACCTTGCTGACTATCGTGCTAACTAACATCATCATAATAACATATATACTGTTGCTCCTTGGGGTCAGTCATCTGACGACCTCGAGGAGCAATAATGTTTCGTCAAACAACTCATTCTTTAGGGGAGAACGACAGTCGCCGTGGTACATGGTGGCATTTGGCATGGTGGGTGCGAGCATATCGGGTGTCACGTTTGTCAGCGTGCCAGGTATGGTGCTCCATTCAGATATGACCTACCTGCAGACGTGTATGGGTTTTATACTGGGCTATTTCGTTGTGGCGTTTGTGTTGCTGCCCATATACTATAAGATGAACCTCACCAGCATATACACCGTGCTGAGGGGTATCAGCGATGAGGCTTACAAGACGGGTGCTGCTATATTCATCTTCTCGAAACTGATAGGCACAGCGGCGAAATTCTTCGTGCCGTGCTACATCATATCGATGGCTCTGGGCACTAATTACTACCTCACCACCATAGTGCTCTTTGTGCTGATATGGCTATACACACGCAGGGGAGGCATCAAGACGCTGGTGTGGACGGACACCGTGCAGACACTGTGTATGCTCGTGGCATTGCTCCTTATTATATATAATGTGTATGGGGCTGTTTTCAGTTCACAACTTTCAATTGTCAATTTGAAGGAGTGCCTCTCGGCTGTGGCAGCAAGCGATTACGCCAAAGTCTTTGAGTTTGATGATTGGAGTAGTCCCAACAATTTCTTCAAGTGCTTCATCTCGGGCATCTTTATCGTGGTGGTGATGACAGGACTGGATCAGGACATGATGCAGAAGAACCTGACCTGTAAGACCCTGCGCGATGCACAGAAGGATATGTGCACCTACGGTTTTGCCTTCCTGCCCGTGAATGCTTTGTTCCTCATACTTGGAGTGATGCTCACCATGCTCTATGCCAAAGAAGGGATAGCCTTGCCCGTGAGACCTGATGAGTTGCTGAGTCAGTTCACAATGCACAATTCACAGTTCACAGTTCATAATTCTCAGTTCACCCTTGCTCTGTTCCTCATTGGCATCGTGTCCACCTCGTTCTCCACGGTCGATTCCTCGCTGACGGCGCTGACCACCACATTTTGTGTGGATATAAGGAGGGTAACCCCTTCTCTGACAGAGAAGGGAACAGAACCCCTGACAGAGAAGGGAACAGAACCCCAGGAGAAGAAAGGAATAGCCCCCCAGACAGAGAAGGGAAAAGGATACCAGAAGGAGAAGGGAACAGCCCCCCAGACAGAGAGGGGGATAGCAACCCGCAAGAGGGTTCATCTGGGTATGACCATAGCCTTGATACTATGCACGATGGCATTCGGACTTGTCAGCACCTCATCACTTATCGACACGATATACCGTATTGTCAGCTACACCTACGGTCCGCTGCTGGGGTTGTTTGCGTATAGCCTGACCCCCAGACTCACCCCTAACCCCTCTCTTGTAGAGAGGGGAACAAATAGAGTGGAACAGAGTGCTCCTGCCAATAACAGTATTTTTTCTGCTAAAAATACCCCTGCGAGGGATGGTAATTCCTCCCCTCTCTCAAAGAGAGGAGGTGGGGGTGAGTCTCTCATCTGCCTCGCCTCTCCCCTCATCTGCTTAGCCCTCGATATGATGGTGCCAAGATTTACGGGCTATCACTTCGGTTATGAGTTGCTGCTCATCAATGGCATGATAACTTACCTTTTATTAGTGGTAATGTCTTTAACTCCTTTAACTTCTATAACTCCTTTAACTCCTAAAAAGAAACAATGAAAACAATGATAATAACAGGCGGTAGTTCTGGCATAGGCAAGGCTACAGCCGAACTGTTTGCCAAGAATGGCTACAAGGTTTATGAACTGTCGAGGAGAAATCCCGCAACCCCCTCTCTGGCAGAGAGTGGAGAGATCTGTCATATAAAGTGTGACGTGACTGATGCTGAGGCTTGTAATAAAGCAGTGGAACAGGTGATAGCTGCCGAAGGCAAGGTGGATGTGCTCATCAGCAATGCGGGCATGGGTATATCAGGCGCGGTGGAGTTTACTACCACCGAGGATATGCGTCGCCAGATGGATGTAAACTTCTTTGGTGCCGTCAACATCACCCAAGCGGTGCTGCCCTATATGCGCAAGGCAAAGAAAGGTAACATCATATTCGTGAGCAGTGTGATGGCGGCTTATGGTCTTCCTTTCCAAGCCTTCTATAGCGCTTCAAAGTTTGCCATCAACGGTTTTGCCCAGGCACTGACCAACGAGGTGCGCCCCTTCAACGTGAAGGTGGCTGTGCTCATGCCAGGTGATGTGAAGACGGGCTTTACCGATGCACGAAAGAAGGAACTGGAGGGTGCCGATGCCTATCCC
>JAGCPC010000037.1 GCA_017642485.1 Prevotella sp.
TCTTTGCCTTGCCTACATATATTATTACCCCATCCTTATCGTAGTACTGATAAGAACCAGGTTTGTCGGGCATTGAGGCTACTATCTGCTTCAATCGTTCCAATCTTTGTGTGTCATCTGCTTTCGGCATAAATATCAATCTGTTACGCTCAAGAAAAAGCGACATTGTTTCACGTGGAACACTATCTTCCCATAAGTACGAGCATTACGTTGATATCAGAGGGTGATACGCCAGGGATGCGTGATGCTTGTGCGAGAGTTTCGGGATTTATTGCTGTAAGTTTCTGTCTGGCTTCGGTTGATAGACTTTGTACGTTTTCGTAGTCTATATGGCCTTTGATGTAGATGTTTTCCAATCGGTGCATCTTCTCTGCCGTTATCTTCTCGCGTTCTATATAGCCAGCATATTTTATTTGTATCTCCGCTGTTTCCGCGATTTCTTCTTTGCGGTTGGCAGGAGATTGGAGCAAAGCTTTCAGTTTCGGCATTGCCTCTGCGATAGTATTGATGTCTATGCCAGGACGTGCTATCAGTTCACGTAGTTTGCATCCCACTGTCAGGGGAGTGCTGCCAGCAGTTTCGAGCACATTGTTTACGTACTTAGGTTTTACGTTTGTAGTATTGCAGAAATCTACGATTGCATCAACAGATTCCTGTTTTTCTTTCCACCACTCATAACGTTCCTTTGTTGCAAGTCCAGCATCGTATGCTTTCTTAGTGAGTCGGGCGTCGGCATCATCCTGTCTCAGCAGTATGCGGTACTCAGCCCTTGATGTAAACATGCGGTATGGTTCATCGACGCCCTTTGTCACGAGATCATCGATGAGTACGCCGATGTATGCCTCGTCACGGTGTAGGGTGAAGGTAGGTATCTGGGTGCTTGTTGTTGAAAGTTCTGGTGAGCTGCCCCTATGTCCTGCGTACAGTGCAGCATTGATGCCAGCGATGAGTCCCTGTCCTGCAGCCTCCTCATAACCTGTTGTGCCGTTTACCTGTCCGGCAAAGAACAGCCCGTCGCACATCTTTGACATCAGTGAGTGCGTGAGTTGCGTGGGATCAAAGAAGTCATATTCTATGGCATATCCCGGACGATATATCTTAACATCTCGCAGTGCTGGGATTGTCTTCAGTGCCCTCAGCTGCACATCCATAGGCAGTGAAGAAGAGAAACCGTTGAGGTACATCTCATTGGTGTCCGTTCCCTCGGGTTCAAGAAACAGAGGATGATGGTCCTTGTCGGCAAATGTGACGAGTTTTGTTTCTATGGACGGACAGTAGCGTGGTCCGATAGACTGTATCTGTCCGTTGTAGAGGGGTGAGTCATCCAGTCCGCTTCGCAGTATCTCGTGACATTCCGGTGTGGTGTCAAAGGTCCAGCACGGTAGTTGGGGTAGGGCAGGCTTATCGGAATTATCTGAATGTTCTGAATAGTCAGAAGAATCAGATTTTCCTGCCATAAAGCTAAAGAGGCTCGTGACATTCTCGCCAGGTTGTATTGTAGCATCCTCAAAGTGTACCGAGCGTTTGTCTATGCGCACAGGAGTTCCAGTCTTCATCCTATTGGAGCGTATGCCAAGAGCATTGATACTCTCGGTGAGATGTAGTGTTGCAGGCTCTGCGCATCTGCCGCCCTGTACCATTTTACGTCCTATGTGCATCAGTCCGTTGAGGAATGTGCCCGCTGTGATGATGACGGTCGGAGCATATATTTCGCATCCCCA
>JAGCPC010000038.1 GCA_017642485.1 Prevotella sp.
ATCTATTATCTATAATCTATCATCTATAATCTATCATCTAAAAACTTTCTTCCTCAAATTCCATCTCCATGTCGTTGCCGCTCGGTATTGAGCCTTCACCTCCACTGGAGAACAGTAGGCTATCGCCTACCGCCCTCAGTGATATTACCTTTATGTTTGGCACAACATACTTCTTCATTTCTCAACGTTAACGTTAACCTTAACGATAACCTTAACCCTAACTATCTATTATCTATCATCTATTATCGATTACCTTCCTGCCCTTAGAGATCACCATTCCCTTATATCCCTTGCCGACTTTCTGTCCTGCGAGGTTAAAAGAGTTTTCGTAGCGTAGCGTTTCGTTTTCGTAGCGCAGCGTTTCGTTGATGCCTGTGGCACTGTCCTCCTCAAACGCCAGTCCCTTGAGGGTATTGCCGCTTGTCGTCTGAGGCACGATATACGCAGTGAATGGTGTCATGTTGCTCAGCCAAGACTTATCGTAGAACTTACCTCCAGCGATGAAGTAGAAAGAACTCTCGTTTATGTCTGCTTTTGCCGTATTCTTATATACGCCGTACATTGTCACGTTGCCGTCGTTAGATGTCGCTGTCACAGCGTCTGCACTTTCTGGGTTCACCACTGTCACGCCAGTAAACTTATACTCGTCGGCGGTGAAGCCTTCTTTTCCTGACAGTCCGTCGTTAGGCTTTATCTTCGCCAGTATAGGAGTGTTTGCTGTTATGTGGCTTGTTGTCACGTAACTGATGCTTCCTGTGCCCTGATCGGTTACTGTCATGCTCTTTATGTTAGCAAATTCGCAGTCGTTAGGATACTCAAATGCCGCAACCACCTGTGCCGTTGTAGCAGAGAATGGCAGTACCAGTGTCGTCCACTTGCCGTTGTTGAAGTTACGCTTAAACGTCACAGTCTTATTCTCACCAGCATAGCTCTCGAAGTCCTCGTAGTCAGATACTGTCTCGAGGGTGATGTCGTCGCCCTGCCCCTCACGAGTGATGGTGAAGGTGTTAAAGAAAGTTTCATCGTTTGTTGCACGATATATGTAGAATGTGTTTTGTCCACAAATGCCATCTCCTGTCGTTACTGTATATGGTGTTAATTCATACCAATCAGAAGAAGACTTTGTTTCTACAATCTTTGCGGTAGGAGCTGATGAAGGTCTTGTAGAACTTGCAGCGAGCCATATTCCTCTCGTTTGTGAATCTCCGTAGTTGACAAATACACCAATCTCATCTCCAACTTTCAGTACATCACTGTTGTTTAATACAACCTTTAGATATGAATCGTCGTGTGTTATGCGGAAACTCATCTGACTACCTTTAGATTGTATCATGTTTTTACCAGATGAATCTCCATTGGTAATATATACCCTACCACCAGTGATTGTTGCATTGGTAGAAGTGAGTTCTTGATCAACTGTATTCTTAGGAATATTTAGACTTGAAGAACCTGCACCAACAAGCGAGAATATCGTCTCATCCTCTCCCCCTCCACCAGAGGTGGTGTTACTCCACACAGCGTAGAAGTTTACGTCCTCATAGATAGGGTAGGGGAATGTTACTCTCACAGTGCTGCCGCTCTCCAGTGCCCATCCCTTGAAGGTGTAGCCATCCTTCGTGGGGTTGGTGGTAGGAGCAGATACGGTAGAGCCTTCCTCTATCGTCTGTGAGTCACCAAACTGTGTATCGCCGTTATAGAACTTCACAGTGTAGTTTGTCGTGGGAGTTTGATTCTCCGTCCACTTAGCATACAAATCGACAGTGCCGTCATTGGTAGCGGTGAGGTTGCTCACGCTCTCTTCATCGTCATACACCTTTGCGCCATTAGCGCTTGTTGCCCAACCAGCGAAGGTGTAACCTGTGCGAGTAAACGCATTAGCGGTAAGAGCCTTCTCTATGCCATAGGTGAATGACTCGTTAGTCATTGAGCCTTCGCCACCATTAGCGTCGAAATGTACACTATAGGTGTTAGCCGTCCACTTAGCAAACAGCTCAGTGTCAGCACTTATGCTTGCCCCTGCCGTAGCAGCAGATGTCAGTCCTGAGTCGGTGTACCAACCACCGAAGGTATATCCCGTAGCCTCTGGTGTTGGCAACGTGCTTGGCAGAGCTGTAGCGCCTGTCACATTATCAATAGCCGTGCCATGCCCATTCATATTATATGATACGGTATATGTCGTTGGGGTGGGGGTGTCGCCGCCAGCTTGGGATGATGTACCCTTTATAGCTATATTAGAGAATTTGAATTGGCGACCGTTCGTAAAGTTTTCTGTTACGCCAAGTACAAATACCAACTTTGCAGAACCTGCTTCCAAGTCAACATTCAAAGTATTCCATGTTATCGTACCTGCAGTTGTATAGCCAAGCCACGTTGACGTGGAGCCCTGCACTAAGAATACGTGAACAGCAGGACCGCCGCCACCGCCTTGTTCAAACTTGAAGTCAACTTCTGACACGTTGAATGTGTATCCGTCAGCAATGGTTATCGGGAGTTCCATTCTTGCAGTAGTGGTAGCATTAGTTGATGATGCACTCTGTGTACCACCAGAAAAGTCTTCCCAATATGAATCATTAGTGTGCTTCTTAGATTCTGTCTGAATCTTATTACTGCTAATGCTTAAAGTTCCAGCGCTATAAGTAGAGCCATTAACAGCAGTTGCTGTACCTGCGGTAACATTTGTTCCATCAACACCTGTCAAAGAAGAACCTGACCATGTAATGCTCTCTGTTGCTCCCCCCGTTCCACTGTTTTCAGTAAACTGTGCATAGAGTGTCTCGTCTGCTGTAGGAGTGTATGAAGCGTTAGCAGCACCTCTCAGTGTGCCACCAGTGGCTGCTGTGTACCAACCGTTGAAAGTATATCCAGACTTCGTAGCTGTTGGCAGGGTGATGCTCGCACCACTTGAAGCCTGTGTGAGGCTCGCCGTAGCACAGGTACCTCCATTGGTTGTGGCATCAAATGTCACAGTGTATGTCGTCTCTGCAGGAGTCTCACCTGAAACTGTCACATTAGTGGTAGAGCTCTGTATCGTCGTCGTGCCGCTTGTTGCCTTACAGTAGTAGCTACCTGATGCCGTAGGGGTAAAAGTAGCACCCGTAGCAACAGCATTTGCTTCACCAACCTTGTACCATTCATAGCTTATCTCTGCATCGTCAGCACCACATGCTTCGATTGTTATCTCACCGCCAGCCTCCAAGTCATAGCTTGCCTTCAGGTCAGTAGAGAATAGTATCGCCTTGCTTGCCTGATATGCCCTCTCGTATTCTGTTGCAGCGAGGATGAAGCCACCGAGCACCTTGCCCTCGGTATAGGTGTTGCGCTGAGTAACATCCTCGTATTTAGAGCCATATCCATAAATGTAGTAACTACGAGAGCCTGTACGGTTGTTGCTGCCACCCAGACCTGCCGATGCACAACAGTGAATCAACTGAGGTGTATTGTATTCATCGAACATCATAAACTGGTTTACGCAACCCTCGTATGCCTTTTGTGCTACAGAGGTGTAGTCAGCAGTAAAGTAACCCAGTCTGATACCCTTTAGGTATGCAGCAGTGAATATCGCCGTGCATGAAGACTCAAGGTAGTTGCCAGAAAGGGCTTCGTCCTTTTCGTCAAGTACCTGATACCAACAGCCCGTAGTGGCATCTTGATAATTAGCCAAACCAGCAGCGAGGCTATTGAGATAACCTTTCAGCGTATTAAAGTTGGTGGTGTTAGCCTTGCCTGCTGCTTGCATCTGCTCCAGTATGTCAACAAGGGCAAGGAAATACCATCCACATGCTCTGCCCCAGTGTGCTGCTGAGTGATACACTCCATTATCTGGGTCGAAGTCTGCCCATTTCGCTGAATAACCAGTGTTAGACGTTGCAGCAAAAGCATGGTATAGCAAGCCTTTATTGTTAGTTTTGTATAGCTGGTTCCATGATATAGTAAACAGTCTGGTAATCAAGTCCCAGTCGTCTTCGCCATCGTTGGTGTTTATCTGGCTGTAGCTTGGATATTCGTTAATCAACTGAGCCAACAGGGCAGGCCCCATGTATAGTCCATCACACCACATCTCGTCTTTATAGGTTGACTTATGCCACCATGCACCATACATACCGAGTGATTGTGCTGTTGCAGCATCCAT
>JAGCPC010000039.1 GCA_017642485.1 Prevotella sp.
ATTCTCATTCCTCGACGTGGTTTTAACGTAAGCATTCGACAAACTACAGGTAGTAATACCTATATACTATAGCAATAGCAGCTACAATCACATTGGACTGTAGCTGCTATTATATTTTGTGGTACCTATATGTTGTACCTATATCATGTAGTTTTAGTCATGACAGATTCTGGATGTGTAAGTTTCCACTTATGTGGTAGCAGTTGTAATAGTTCCTCATATGATGCTTTTGTATGATATGGCATCTGGCTTATGACATCATTCAGATAGTCCCTCGGATTGACATCATGGTTTCTGCATGTTGCCAGCAGTGAGCAGACGACAGCCATGTTCTGTGCTGCCTCATGGTTACCGCAGAAAAGGTAGTTCTTCCTGCCCAGCGTGACGGGGCGTATCTCATTCTCGGCAAGATTGTTGTCAAGCAGGAGTCTTCCGTCATCGAGATATCGCATCATGTTGTCCCATCTTGTATAGGCATAGGTGATGGCCTTGCCGATCAGTGAGCTCTCGCTGTACTTCACACCCTCTGTCTCCATCCACAGTTTCATGGCCTCCATGATGGGCTTGGACAGCTCCTGCCTCTTTGTCTTGCGCTCGTCAAAGGACATTTGGGCATCGTCGCACATATGCTCTATCTTATAGAGGTGCTGTATCTCCTTTAAGCCATGCTCTGCCATCGGACGGTTCTCATCCAGTGCCTGCTCTAGATGACGGCGTATATGCACCATGCAATTAACCAGGAGTACATCGGGATTTGTCTTGAAGGCCGTCTCATAGCCCGCAAAACCGTCACATTGTAGATATCCCCTAAAGTTGTATCTGTTTGCCAGCGACTCTATCACCGCTCCCGCCCTGGAGCCCTGGTCGTAATAGAAGAGCACCAGACGCTCCATTACAGCCCTCACCATCCAGAGGTATTCCTTCACAGCCTTGTGGGTCTCCTTGTTGATGACTGGCGTGGTCGTCTCATCTGCCTGTACATAGTCGGATTTCATCACCTCTGCCTTGAGCACTTCATAAAGTGGTCTGAGCAGTTCCATAGTCTGCTTGAACCAGCCGTCCACGGTGCTCTCGGTAAGACCTTTCATACCCAGATGGCTGTACTGCTTGATCTGACGGTAGTACGGCATGTGATACTCATATTTCTGGAGCAGGATCTCTGCCAGCAGGCTGGCTCCTGCGATTCCCTTGTAGATAGGCAGCATAGGCATGGGAGCTATCAATACTCCACTCATTCCTTTTGGCGCAGTAGTGGTATTGTCCTTCAGGCCCCATTTCTCGCGGATGATCTCCTTGATATATAACTGACCGGGCTTGTGCTCCACGATACGGGTCACCTCCTGCCCAATCTTCTTATAGAGATTCGTGTCGAGATTATCCGGTGTAAGGATTACCTGTTCCAATACAGGCAGGTCCTCTATCATGATACGGTTCTTCTTCTCCTGACGGCGTTCTTCTTTAGTCTTGACAATCTTCTCCACAGCTTCGTCACGGGCATCTGCTATCTGCTGTGCATTCTCAGGCAGCATGCCTGCAAAAAGGTCGGGATAGTTGGGGTCGATGATGGGGAGCTTTTCTGACTTGCGACCAAAGAGCTGGCGGTTCAGCCATGCGACCTGTGCCGTCAGTTCCTTGATGCGGGATTGCAGAGATTCGTTCTGCTCAGTCAGTTTCTTGATGGTCTCAGCTTGGGATGCATTCACCTGCTGCAGGGGCTGCAGCATCATTTCCATCTGTGAGAGCATCTCTTTCTGAGTCATTTCCAGTACCTTTCAAATATAGTGCAAAGGTACTAAAAATATCTGAGAATAAAGAATATTTTGTGCTATAAAACACTAATAATCAGTAATATATGTATAATAAAACTCAGTCTAGACAACATACTCTCTACGTTGTGCCCTAAGGCGTCTGAGCCGCTGGTCGGGAGACTCCTGTATGCCCTCTACCATTACTACAAGATCCCGCCACTCCATCTGGTAGCTCTGCGTGTTCTCGTCATACTCAGGCAGTTTGAAGCGTCCTGCCTCCAGACGTTTCACATACATCACCATACCACCATCCTCAGCATGAAGCAGTTTCATCAGTTTACGACTGGATCCGATGAAGATAAACACGTCGCCATTGCGTACATCACTCCTCATCTTCTCATGCACCACACCGCAGAGTGAGCTGATGCCCTTACGCATGTCAGTCCTCCCAGGACACAGATAATACCGCATCGTGTCATTCAGGCAGTACATGGGTGGAAAGGCTCTTGTTTAACAATTCCAGAAGTACGCCTTCCGTACCGCTACCGAAGTGGGCGCGGAGACCATTGGGGAACAAAAGTGTTGCACCGGAAGGTATACTGTCATTAAAGACAGGGGCAGTGGATGGACAAAAACTGATGGGGGCAAGTTCCGGTTTGGAATCTTCCTTTACCAATAACTTCTTACGCCAGTAGTTATAGGTGGAATAGTTTACGCCAGCATCATGCAGGTAATCCTTGATAGACTTGCCACTTTGTTGCAAGTCCAGTTGTAATACTTCAAACTCTTCTTTGGTCATAAAACAATAACAGTTATAGTTATGTGCACTATTGCGACTGCAAAGGTACAACGAAACTACAACTGTCACAACGTGTATTTCTACGAATGCTTACGGTGTACACCGTACCATTCAGAGAATTACTCAGGTCGACAATCCTCCGTTGTATTGCAAAATAGAAGGATATTAGTGTGAAACAAGAGCTTA
>JAGCPC010000040.1 GCA_017642485.1 Prevotella sp.
ACGGTAAGACTACTCTGACTGCTGCTATTACTACTGTATTGGCAAAGAAGGGTCTTTCTGAGGTTAAGAGTTTCGACCAGATTGACAATGCTCCCGAAGAGAAGGAGCGTGGTATCACTATTAACACCGCTCACGTTGAGTACGAGACAGCTAATCGTCACTATGCTCACGTTGACTGCCCTGGACACGCCGACTATGTAAAGAACATGGTAACTGGTGCTGCTCAGATGGACGGTGCTATTATCGTAGTTGCTGCTACTGACGGTCCTATGCCTCAGACTCGTGAGCACATCCTGCTCGCTCGTCAGGTAAACGTTCCTCGTCTGGTTGTATTCCTGAACAAGTGTGATATGGTTGAGGATGAGGAGATGCTGGAGCTCGTTGAGATGGAGGTTCAGGAGATTCTCGCTCAGTACGAGTTCGAGGATGAGACTCCTATCATTCGCGGTTCTGCTCTTGGCGCCCTGAACGGTGTTGAGAAGTGGGAGCAGAAGGTGATGGAGCTGATGGATACCTGCGACACTTGGATCCAGGAGCCTCCTCGTGCTACCGATAAGCCTTTCTTGATGCCTGTTGAGGACGTATTCTCAATCACTGGCCGTGGTACTGTTGCTACAGGTCGTATCGAGACTGGTGTTATCCACGTTGGTGACGCTGTTGAGCTGCTCGGTCTTGGTGAGGATAAGAACTCTGTTGTAACAGGTGTTGAGATGTTCCGCAAGATTCTTGATGAGGGTCAGGCTGGTGACAACGTAGGTCTGTTGCTCCGTGGTATCGACAAGAACGAGATCAAGCGTGGTATGGTACTCTGTCACCCAGGACAGATCAAACCATTCAAGCGTTTCAAGGCTTCTATCTACGTACTGAAGAAGGAAGAGGGTGGCCGTCATACTCCATTCGGTAACAAGTATCGTCCACAGTTCTATCTCCGTACAATGGACTGCACAGGTGAGATCACTCTCCCAGAAGGCGTTGAGATGGTAATGCCTGGTGATAACGTAGAGATCACTGTAGAGCTCATCTACGCTGTAGCTCTGAACGCAGGTCTGCGTTTCGCTATCCGTGAGGGTGGCCGTACCGTAGGTTCTGGTCAGATCACAGAGGTTTACGAGGATTAATCTTCTCGAAAACAGCAAATCTGAATTTCAATAAAATCAGATAACCTCAAGTTCCTGTAGTCCCAGGACTGCAGGAACTTTTCTACGGGAGTCTTTCAATGGTAGGAAAGCGGTCTCCAAAACCGTCAATGAGGGTTCGATTCCTTCCTCCCGTGCTAAAATATAAGATTGTATGAAAAAGGTTATAAATTATTGCAAGGCTTGCTACAACGAACTTGCACATAAAACAACTTGGCCTACACGACAGCAGCTGACACACTCCGCTATGGTAGTGCTGTCTGCTTCGCTCGTTATAGCTCTCGTAGTATTCTGCATGGACTCTGTATTCAGATTTGTAATGAGTGCCATATACCCAAACTAATTATTAATTCATCATTAATAAGGTAATAAAAGTCTATGCAAGAGAAAGGTATGAAATGGTACGCCATGCGTGCTGTCAGTGGTAAAGAGGCAAAGCTCAAGGAGTATATAGAGAAGGAATGCTCTCACAACCCCGAGCTCGCTAAGCATGTGTCACAGGTTCTCCTGCCTATGGAGAAGCATGCTGCCATGAAAAACGGCAAGCGCGTAGTGAAAGAAAAAACAGCGCTCCCTGGATACCTCTTCATTGAGGCAGAACTGATTGGCGACACGGCACATACACTGCGCTTTATGCCAAACTGCATGGGATTCCTCGGAGGACTTGATAACCCTACACCTGTACGTCGTTCTGACATCAACCGCATGGTAGGTGCTGCAGAGGAGACAGAATTGGTGGAGGAAATGGAAATACCATACATGGTAAACGAGTCAGTGAAGGTTGTAGATGGACCTTTCAGTGGCTTTACCGGTGTGATAGAGGAAATCAACAACGAGAAGCACTCTCTCAAGGTTATCGTGAAGATATTCGGACGCAATACGCCACTTGAGTTGAACTTCATGCAGGTTGAGAAAGAAGGATAATAATTGATAAAGAGAAGAAATGCGGATTGACCCAATATAATGCTTCCAGTCAATTCACTTTCTATATAAGTTCACATTTAAATTAATAACAACAAAGATGGCTAAAGAAGTTGCTGGACAACTCAAGTTACAGATTAAGGGCGGTGCTGCCAACCCATCTCCTCCAGTAGGACCTGCACTGGGTTCTAAGGGTATAAACATTATGGGCTTCTGCAAGGAGTTCAATGCGCGTACTCAGGACAAGGCTGGTAAGGTGCTCCCAGTTGTTATTACTTACTATGCTGACAAGTCATTTGACTTTGTCATCAAGACATCTCCTGCTGCTGTACAGTTGAAGGAGATAGCAAAGGTAAAATCAGGTTCTGCTTCACCTAACCGTAACAAGGTTGCTGAGGTAACATGGGACCAGATCAGAACCATTGCTGAGGACAAACTCAAGGACTTGAACTGCTTTACTGTAGAGTCTGCCATGAAGCAGATTGCAGGTACAGCACGCAGCATGGGTATCACCGTAAAAGGCGACTTCCCTGCGTAAGTAGTGACAAGGTCTCTCGTAACAAAGAGATCCGCTGATTAATTTAACATTTCCGGGAGGTAGCAACAACTACCGTTAGTACCGAAAAAACTTCAAAAACAATGAGTAAACTGACAAAAAATCAAAAAGCAGTAGCTGGCAAGGTAGAGGCAAACAAGCTCTATACCATCGACGAGGCTGCAGCTCTTGTGAAGGAAATCACCACAACGAAGTTTGATGCTTCGGTTGACGTTGACGTACGTCTTGGTGTTGACCCTCGTAAGGCAAATCAGATGGTTCGTGGTGTGGTATCTCTTCCTAATGGCACTGGCAAGGTGACACGTGTGCTCGCACTCGTAACACCTGATCAGGAAGCTGCTGCAAAAGAAGCTGGCGCAGATCACGTAGGTCTTGACGAGTACATCGAAAAGATCAAGGGTGGTTGGACAGACATTGATGTCATCATCACAATG
The DNA here is from genome assembly GCA_017642485.1 of Prevotella sp. Classification (GTDB taxonomy): domain Bacteria; phylum Bacteroidota; class Bacteroidia; order Bacteroidales; family Bacteroidaceae; genus Prevotella. The sequence goes on from JAGCPC010000040.1 coordinate 3,048, forward strand.
CCTTCATGCATGGGTAAGATAGGTCCTATCGGCCGTATTCTCGGTCCACGTGGACTCATGCCTAACCCAAAGAGCGGTACTGTAACAATGGACGTTGCAAAGGCAGTGAAAGAGGTAAAATCAGGTAAGATCGACTTCAAAGTTGACAAGACTGGTATTATCCACACTTCCATAGGTAAGGTTTCCATGAGTGCAGAGGCTATTGCAGGCAATGCGAAGGAGTTTATCAATACTGTAGTAAAACTCAAGCCAGCTGCTGCAAAGGGTACATACATCAAGAGTATCTTTATTTCAAGCACAATGAGTAAGGGTATCAAGATTGATCCTAAATCAGCCGATTAACTCTAAAAGTTTTGTAAAATGAGAAAAGAAGTAAAAGATACCGTAATCTCTGAGCTTGGCGAACTGCTGAAGCAGTATCCTCACTTCTACGTTGTTGACATCACAGGTCTCAACGCCGAGGCTACTACTAACTTGCGTCGCAAGGCTTTCCAAAACAACATCAAGACTGTCGTTGTTAAGAATAAGCTTCTTATCAAGGCATTTGATGCAGCAGAGCAGGACTTCTCTGAACTCTACGGCACACTGAAGGGCAACACAGCCCTCATGTTCTGTGAGACAGCTAACGTTCCTGCAAAGCTCCTTAAGGAGTACAAGGATGCTAATCCTACTCTTAAGGCAGCTTATGCTGAGGAAAGCATCTTCGTAGGTGCAGAAAGACTTGCTGAGCTTGCTGCTCTCAAGAGCAAGAACGAACTCATTGCCGAGGTTGTGGCTCTGCTCCAGTCTCCAACGAAGAACGTTCTCTCTGGACTCCAGTCAAGTGCTGGTACTATACACGGTCTGCTCAAAACATTGGGCGAGCGTCCAGAGTAAAAACAACAATTAACAATTATTAGTAAAAAACAAATCAAAATTTTAAATAAAATGGCAGATATTAAAGCTATTGCTGAGGAACTCGTAAACCTCACAGTTAAGGAAGTTAATGAACTCGCACAGGTCCTGAAGGACGAGTATGGTATTGAGCCTGCTGCTGCAGCTGTTGCTGTTGCTGCTGCTCCTGCTGCTGGTGGCGCTGCTGAGGCTGCTGCTGAGAAGGACTCATTCGATGTAGTTCTCGCAGAGGTAGGTGCTAACAAGCTCGCTGTTGTAAAGGCAGTTAAGGAGGCTTGTGGCCTTGGTCTTAAGGACGCAAAGGATCTCGTTGACGGTGCTCCTGCTACCATCAAGGAGGGTATGTCTAAGTCAGAGGCAGAAAACCTTAAGAAGGCTATCGAAGAGGCTGGCGCTAAGGTAGAGCTGAAGTAATTCAGTTACGGGGTAACCCGTTTAACAAAGATTATAATAAAGGTTAGGATCTTCCAAGTAGGTGGATCCTAACCTTTTCATGTCAAAAAAGAGTGTGAGAGAGCACAAAATTAACATCATACTTCATAAATAAAGCATGACAAAGAAGGTAGCAGAAAACAGAATAAACTTCGCTCGCGTGAAGAGTCCGATGCCATATCCGGATTTTCTTGACGTGCAGTTGAAGTCTTTCCGTGACTTCCTACAGTTGGACACTCCACCTGAGGAACGTAAAAATGACGGTCTGTACAAGGTGTTTGCTGAGAACTTCCCTATTACAGATACGCGTAATAACTTCGTACTCGAATTCCTCGACTACTTCATTGATCCACCACGTTACACTATCGAAGAATGTCTGGAGCGTGGACTGACATACAGTGTGCCGATGAAGGCGAAGATGAAGTTGTACTGTACAGATGAGGATCATACAGACTTTAAGACAATCATCTCTGATGTATTCCTCGGTACGATACCTTACATGACCGACAATGGTACCTTCATTATAAATGGTGCCGAACGCGTTGTAGTATCACAGCTACACCGTTCACCTGGCGTATTCTTCGGTCAGGGCATTCATGCTAATGGTTCTGTACTCTATTCTGCCCGTATCATACCATTCAAGGGTTCATGGATAGAGTTCGCTACAGATATCAATAATGTGATGTATGCTTACATCGACCGTAAGAAAAAGTTGCCAGTAACTACGTTGCTTCGCGCCATCGGATTTGAAAAGGATAAGGATATCCTCTCAATATTCGACCTTGCAGAAGAGGTGAAGGTGACGAAGAAGAATCTCAAGGAACTTATCGGTCGCAAACTGGCTGCCCACATCATGAGAACGTGGTCAGAGGATTTTGTTGATGAAGATACAGGCGAGGTTGTTTCTATTGAGCGTAATGAGATTCTCATGCAGCGCGAGACAGAGATTACTGCCGACAATATACAGGACATTCTTGACAGCGAGCAGGCTACCATCCTTGTACATAAGGATGAGGAGAATGCTTCAAAGTATGGCATCATTTTCAATACTCTCGCTAAGGATACGTCAAACTCTGAGAAGGAGGCGGTGTATTATATCTACCGTCAGCTGCGTAATGCTGATCCTGCTGATGAGGCAAGTGCTCGTGAGGTGATACAGAACCTATTCTTCTCTGACAAGCGCTATGACCTCGGTGAGGTAGGACGCTACCGTATCAACAAGAAGTTGGGACTGGATACCGATATTGATGTACGTGTACTCACTAAGGAGGATATTATTGAGATTATCAAGCACCTCATACAGCTGATAAATTCCAATGCTACAGTTGACGATATCGACCACCTGTCAAATCGTCGTGTACGCACCGTTGGTGAGCAGTTGGCAAATCAGTTCTCTATTGGCCTGTCACGTATGAGCCGTACCATCCGCGAGCGTATGAATGTACGCGATAATGAGGTATTCTCACCAACAGACCTTATCAACGCAAAGACAATATCAAGCGTCATAAACTCATTCTTCGGTACCAACCCGTTGTCACAGTTTATGGACCAGACAAACCCACTCGCTGAGGTAACGCACAAACGTCGTCTCTCAGCACTTGGTCCTGGCGGTCTGTCACGTGAGCGTGCTGGTTTTGAGGTTCGTGACGTACATTATACCCACTATGGTCGTCTCTGTCCTATCGAGTCTCCAGAAGGACCTAACATCGGTCTTATCTCTTCACTCTGTATGTACGCACAGATTAACGACCTCGGCTTCATTGAGACACCTTATCGTAAGGTTAACAATGGCATCACCGACCTCAACAACGACAATGTTGTTTACCTCACTGCTGAGGAGGAAGAGAACCACGTTATCGGTCAGGGTAATGCTCCTCTTAATGATGATGGCACATTCATCCGTGAGGTAGTGAAGTGTCGTGAGAATGCCGACTTCCCTGTTGTTCCACCAACAGACGTGGACCTCATGGACGTATCACCACAGCAGATAGCATCTGTATCAGCAGGCCTTATCCCATTCCTCGAGCATGATGATGGTCACCGTGCACTGATGGGATGTAACATGATGCGCCAGGCAGTACCATTGCTTCACAATGATGCACCTATCGTAGGTACAGGTCTGGAGAAGCAGGTGTGTGAGGATTCACGCACAATGATAGTTGCTGAGGGCGAGGGCGTGATAGAGTATGTAGATGCTACAACCATACGTATCCTCTACGATCGCACCAAGGACGAGGAGTTCGTAAGCTTCGAGCCTGCTATCAAGGAGTACCGCATTCCTAAGTTCCGTCGTACAAACCAGAATATGACCATTGACCTTCGTCCTATCTGTGAGAAGGGACAGCGTGTCAAGGCTGGCGACATCCTTACTGAGGGCTATGCTACTGAGAATGGCGAACTGGCACTGGGACGTAACCTCCTTGTAGCTTATATGCCTTGGAAGGGTTACAACTATGAGGATGCTATCGTACTGTCAGAGCGTATCGTTCGCGATGACGTTCTCACCTCTGTTCACGTTGATGAGTATTCTCTCGAAGTACGTGAGACAAAGCGTGGTATGGAGGAACTCACTGCTGACATTCCTAATGTATCAGAAGATGCCACAAAGGACCTCGACGAGAATGGTATCATCCGCATCGGTGCCCGTGTAGAGCCAGGTGATATCATGATAGGTAAGATCTCACCAAAGGGTGAGAGCGACCCTTCACCAGAAGAGAAGTTGCTTCGTGCTATTTTCGGTGACAAGGCTGGTGATGTGAAGGACTCATCACTCAAGGCTAACCCATCACTCTCTGGTGTTGTAATCGATAAGAAACTATTCTCTCGTGCCGTTAAGACTCGTGAGTCAAAGAAGCAGGATAAGATTACCCTCGCTAAGATTGATCAGGAGTATGAGGCAAAGGGCAATGACCTTAAGGAGATACTTGTTGACAAGTTGATGACTCTCACCAAGGGCAAGACCTGTCAGGGCGTGTTCGATTCAACAGGTGCTGAAATCATCACCAAGGGTAGCAAGTTTACTGCTCCTATGTTGGCAAACCTTGAGTATGATGGCGTACAGTCTGGCAACTGGACTGGCGACGAGCATACCGACGGTATGATCAAGCAACTCATCAAGAACTATATACGTAAGTACAAACTTCTCGATGCAGAACTCAAGCGTCGTAAGTTTGCTATCACTATCGGTGACGAACTGCCATCAGGCGTTCTTCAGATGGCAAAGGTTTATATTGCTAAGAAGCGTAAGATCGGCGTAGGTGATAAGCTTGCAGGTCGTCACGGTAATAAGGGTATCGTATCTAAGGTAGTACGCCAGGAGGATATGCCATTCCTTGAGGATGGTCGTCCTGTTGACTTGGTACTCAACCCTCTGGGTGTGCCTTCACGTATGAACCTTGGTCAGATATTCGAGGCTGTACTCGGTGCTGCTGGTAAGAAACTCGGTGTGAAGTTTGCTACTCCTATCTTTGATGGTGCTAAGCTCGACGACCTCAACGAGTGGACCGATAAGGCCGGACTGCCACGCTACTGCTCTACTCACCTTTATGATGGTGAGACAGGTGAGCGCTTCGACCAGCCTGCTACAGTAGGTGTCACCTACTTCCTCAAACTCGGCCACATGGTAGAAGACAAGATGCACGCTCGTTCTATCGGTCCTTACAGTCTTATCACTCAGCAGCCACTTGGCGGTAAAGCGCAGTTTGGTGGTCAGCGTTTCGGTGAGATGGAGGTTTGGGCTATCGAGGCATTCGGCGCCAGCCACGTGCTCCAGGAGATACTTACTGTTAAGTCTGATGACGTTACAGGACGATCTAAGAGCTACGAGGCTATCGTTAAGGGTGACAACATGCCTACACCAGGTATCCCAGAGTCACTCAACGTGCTTCTCCACGAGCTCCGTGGTCTTGGTCTTAGCATTAAGCTTGACTAAACTTTACAATGAAACAAGTGAATTGTAAACAGTAAATCGTCAAATTGAAATTATAATATGGCTTTCAAGAAAGATAATAAAATAAAGAATAACTTCACCAAGATCACCATTGGTCTTGCTTCACCAGAAGATATTCTCGAAAACTCATACGGCGAGGTTACCAAGCCTGAGACCATCAACTACCGTACGTACAAGCCAGAGCGTGACGGTCTCTTCTGTGAGCGCATCTTTGGTCCTACCAAGGACTTTGAGTGTGCCTGCGGCAAGTACAAGCGTATCCGTTATAAGGGTATCGTCTGCGACCGTTGTGGCGTAGAGGTAACGGAGAAGAAAGTGCGCCGTGAGCGTGCTGGTCACATCGAACTCGTTGTTCCTGTGGCTCATATATGGTATTTCCGTTCTCTGCCTAACAAGATAGGTTACCTCCTCGGCATTCCTACCAAGAAGCTTGAGTCTGTGATATACTATGAGAAGTATGTCATCATACAGCCAGGTAAACTGGCAGGCGTCAAGGATGAGGACGGCAACGAACTCAATGGTTCTCACAAGCTCGACTTCATCTCAGAAGAAGAGTATATCGATATCATCGACAATCGTATAGATGCCAACAATGACCTCCTTGAGGACAGTGATCCTAACAAGTTCATTGCCAAGATGGGTGCTGAGGCTATCTATATCTTGTTACGCGATCTCGACCTCGACACACTTTCATACGAGTTGCGCGACCAAGCATCCAACGAGGGCTCTGTACAGCGTAAGACAGAGGCGCTGAAGCGCTTGCAGGTAGTAGAGGCATTCCGCAACAGTCGTGGCGAGAATGGTGATCAGAATCGTCCTGAGTGGATGATAATGAAGATTCTTCCTGTCACTCCTCCAGAGCTTCGTCCTCTCGTACCATTGGATGGTGGACGTTTCGCTACATCCGATCTCAACGACCTCTATCGTCGCGTTATCATCCGTAACAACCGTCTGAAGCGTCTTATGGAGATACATGCTCCAGAGGTAATCCTTCGTAACGAGAAGCGTATGCTTCAGGAGGCTGTCGATTCTCTCTTTGACAACAGCCGCAAGGCAAGTGCCGTAAAGAGTGAGAGCAATCGTCCTCTCAAGTCTCTCTCTGACTCACTGAAGGGTAAGGCAGGACGTTTCCGTCAGAACCTCCTCGGTAAGCGTGTTGACTACTCAGCACGTTCAGTTATCGTTGTTGGTCCTGAGCTTAATATGGGTGAGTGCGGTCTGCCAAAGCTTATGGCTGCCGAACTGTATAAGCCATTCATCATACGTAAGCTCATCGAGCGCGGTATAGTTAAGACTGTTAAGTCTGCTAAGCGTATTGTTGACCGTCGTGAACCAGTAATCTGGGATATCCTTGAGAATGTCATGAAGGGTCACCCTGTGCTGCTCAACCGTGCTCCTACACTGCACCGTCTCGGTATTCAGGCATTCCAGCCAAAGCTCATCGAGGGTAAGGCAATACAGTTGCATCCATTGGCATGTACGGCGTTCAACGCTGACTTTGATGGTGACCAGATGGCTGTGCACCTTCCACTCTCTAACGAGGCTATCCTTGAGGCTCAGCTCCTCATGCTTCAGAGCCACAATATCCTCAACCCAGCTAACGGCGCTCCTATCACCGTGCCTTCACAGGATATGGTGCTTGGTCTGTACTACATCACCAAGATGCGTCCAGGAGCAAAGGGTGAGGGCTTGACATTTTATGGTCCAGAAGAGGCTATCATCGCATACAACGAGAAACGTTGTGACCTCCATGCTCCTGTTAAGGTGATGGTTGACGATGTGGTAGATGGCGAGAAGGTACGCCACATGGTGGAGACTTCAGTAGGTCGTGTCATCGTCAACGGACTCATTCCTGACGAGGTAGGCTTCGTCAATACCATCATTTCTAAGAAGTCACTGCGTGAGATTATCCAGAATGTTATCAACCTCGTAGGTTTTGCACGTGCATGTGAGTTCCTCGATGGTATCAAGAACCTTGGTTACCGTATGGCATACCTTGCAGGTCTGTCATTCAACCTTGATGATATCATCATACCACCAGAGAAGGAAGGACTCATTGCTCGTGGTAACGAGGAGGTACGTCAGATTACCGACAACTACAACATGGGTTTCATCACTGACATGGAGCGTTATAATCAGGTTATCGATACCTGGACCCATGTCAACAATGATATAGGCAATATCCTCCTTAAGGAGATGACAGAGGCTGACCAGGGCTTCAATGCCGTGTTCATGATGCTCGACTCTGGTGCCCGTGGTTCTAAGGATCAGATTAAGCAGCTTTCAGGTATCCGCGGTCTGATGTCTAAGCCACAGAAGGCTGGTGCCGATGAGCGTCCTACCATTGAGAACCCTATCCTTTCCAACTTCAAGGAGGGTATGTCAGTGCTGGAGTACTTCATTGCTTCTCACGGTGCACGTAAGGGTCTGGCAGATACTGCCATGAAGACTGCCGATGCAGGTTACCTCACCCGTCGTCTTGTTGACGTCTCTCATGACGTTATCATCACCGAGGAGGATTGTGGCACACTGCGTGGTCTCGTATGCACAGCTCTCAAGAGCGGTGATGATGTTATCTCAAGCCTCTACGACCGTATCCTTGGTCGTGTGAGCGTTCATGACATTATCAACCCACATACCAACCAGATTATCTGTCCTGCAGGTGAGGAAATCAACGAGGCACGTGCCAAGGCTATCGAGGATGCCGGCATCGAGTCTGTTGAGATACGTTCAGTGCTCACTTGTGAGTCACATCAGGGCGTCTGCATGAAGTGTTACGGACGTAACCTTGCTACCCAGCGCATGGTACAGAAGGGTGAGGCTGTCGGTGTCATCGCAGCACAGGCTATCGGTGAGCCAGGTACTCAGCTTACCCTCCGTACGTTCCACGCTGGCGGTATCGCTGGTGGCGCAGCAGCTAATGCAAGCATCACGTGCAAGTCAGAAAAGGCTAAGCTGGAGTTTGACGAACTTCGTACAGTGCCATACGTTGACGACAGCGAGGGCGATAAGAAGGAGTGCGAGATGGTTGTCAGCCGTCTTGCCGAGGTTCGCTTCGTTGATCCTAACACTGGCATCGTACTTTCTACAGTACCTCTGCCTTACGGTTCTTCTCTGTTCTTCAAGAATGGTGAGACGGTAAGCAAGGGCGATATGATAGCTAAGTGGGATCCATTCAATGCTGTTATCGTGAGTGAGTTTGCCGGTAAGATACGTCTCAATGACTTCGTAGAGGGTTCTACCTATAAGGCAGAGACCGATGACTCTACAGGTATGACCGAGCACATCATCATAGAGTCAAAGGATCGTTCAATGATTCCTTCATGTGACATCCTTGATGCCAATGGCACAGTAGTCGCTACATACAACCTTCCTGTGGACGGTCACGTAGTGATAGAGGACGGCGCAGAGATATCTACAGGTGAGACTCTCGTAAAGATACCACGTACCGTAGGTCGTGCAGGTGATATCACTGGTGGTCTGCCACGTGTCACCGAGCTCTTCGAGGCACGTAACCCATCCAACCCTGCTGTCGTATCCGAGATCGATGGTGAGGTAACCATGGGACCTCTCAAGCGCGGCAATCGTGAGATAACCATCACCTCTAAGACTGGTGAGCAGCGCAAGTACCTCGTGCCACTGTCTAAGCAGTTGCTCGTTCAGGAGCACGATGCTGTACGTGCAGGTACTCCACTGTCAGCAGGTGTCATCACTCCTAACGACATCCTCCAGATTAAGGGTCTTACTGCCGTTCAGGAGTACATCGTCAACGAGGTACAGGACGTATATCGTCTGCAGGGTGTGAAGATCAATGATAAGCACTTCGAGATTATCGTTCGTCAGATGATGCGCAAGGTACAGATCAATGACCCAGGCGATACCAGCTTCCTTGAGTCAGATATCGTCGATAAGCTCGACTTCGCTGAGGAGAATGACCGCATCTGGGGTAAGAAGGTAGTTGTCGATGCAGGCGACTCCGAGAACCTCCACAAGGGTCAGATTGTCACCGTTCGCAAACTGCGTGACGAGAATGCACAGCTTAAGCGTCGTGACCTCAAGACCGTTGAGGTGCGTGATGCAGTGCCAGCTACATCAACCCAGATACTGCAGGGTATCACACGTGCAGCCCTTCACACGAAGAGCTTCATGTCAGCAGCATCATTCCAGGAGACTACCAAGGTACTCAACGAGGCTGCTATACGTCGCAAGAGCGACACCCTCCAGGGTATGAAGGAGAACGTTATTTGCGGTCACCTCATACCAGCTGGTACAGGTCTGCGTGAGTTTGAAAAGATTGTTGTAGGTTCACGTGAGGACATGGATCGTCGTCAGATGAGCCGTCAGAATGTCTTTGAGTACCGCAGCTAAAATGCGAGAAAAGCCACTGCTCTTCATCCTTCTTGCGATGATGGCAGGAATATTTAGTGGAATGGCAGCCCTTATACCTTTCATAGGTATGAGGACTGCCATTTTTTTGTTGTTGACATTGGCGGCGCTTACGTTACTTCTGCATCGTCATGCAGTCGTTTCGTCGTTGTGTGTACTGTTGTGCTACTTCGTCTTCGGCTTGTTTCTCGCCAGCGAGAGCACTGACAGAGAATATGCCCCGCTGGTGTCGCTGCCCATTGCTGACGATATAGAGGAAAGTCTGTCCGCCCATCGCGAACAGATGTTACAGACCTACGATAGGGTAGGGCTGCGTGACGATGTCCGTGGCATCGTGTCAGCCATGACGCTTGGCGGACGCCAAGGTGTGAGCCGTGACCTGCGACAGGCCTACAATATCACCGGTGCAGCCCATGTTTTTGCCTTGTCAGGTCTGCATATTGCCATCATCTTTATGTTTGTCTCCATGCTGTTGCCTATACGGTTGTTTCCCGTAGCGAGCGGCGTTATCCAGTTGCTCCTGTTGTGGACCTTTGTATTCCTTGTCGGTGTGCATCCCTCCATCCTCAGGGCGGCCGTCATGTTCAGCTGCTACTGCCTCTGTCGTATGCTGTCACGTACGTCACACAGCTCTGATGTGCTGATACTCACTGCCACACTTCTGCTTATATACAATCCCCAGTGGCTTTTTGATATAGGATTTCAGATGTCTTTCATGGCTATGACGGGCATCCTCACACTTTGCCCACGCCTGATGCGGTTGCTCCCTATGCCCGACAGGAAGTTGCTTCGCAAGAAGCGCTACAGCATCCCGTGGCAGCTCTCCAACTATGTGTGGGGCATTATCGTGGTCACCATCGCTGCCACACTTGGCACCGCTCCTCTTATAGCCCATTACTTCGGGCGCTTGTCATGCTATGGGCTCCTTGCCAACCTCGTCGTGTCGCCCTGCGCCATGCTGATAATATTTCTTGCCATCCTCCTTCAGCTTTCCGTCTTTTTGCTGCCCCATGTAGGTCTCCTCTCAGGCATCACTACGTTCCTTGCCACAATACTCAACATCGTGGTAGATTTTATGAATAACTCTATGCGGTGGCTGTCCTCCCTCCCTGGTGCTTCTGTCGAAGGCATTGACATCACCTTCGCCCAGGTCATTCTCATCTATATTGTCATAGCCTGCACTATCCTCATAGCCTACCATCTCAAGCACGGCATCGTACGTCGTACCACGAAAATATGAGAACAGAAAATACCGCTTGTAACCGTCTCTTTGTCAGCGCGTTACTAAAACATATTCTTTTAGCCTCTAAAACATATCCTTTTAAGGGCTAAAACATACCCTTTTAGGAGCCAAAAGGATATGTTTTCCAAACAGCCCCTTTTCGTAATTGTATTTTTTTAATTCACAAACCTTAATAATTGGTTAAAAATTCCCATTCAGCTATGTTAAAATGCCTTTTGTCGCAAAAAACTTATAAAAAAATTTGTGCAAATAACAAAAATTATTTAATTTTGCATCAAATTGAGAAAATGTGCAACCTCCGCCTCTTACCCCAGAGGCGCAAGTGAAAAAAGCTTACACATTATTTATATATACTAATCAAACAATTAAACTAACTATGTCTGAAACATTTACGAAAGTACGCTATGGACTCGTAGGCATACTGCTGCTCTTCTGCGCGGCGGTGAGCGCCCAGACCATCAGCGGTAACGTGAAGGACGCAAACGGCGAGCCTGTCATCGGTGCTACCATTATGGAGCAGGGTACCCAGAACGGTACGGTGACCGACTTCGACGGCAACTTCACGCTTAAGTTGCAGAAAGGTGGTAACATCAACGTCTCATACGTAGGTATGAAGTCGCAGGTTATCAAGACTGCAGGTAAGTCATCGGTCAACGTGACACTTGAGGATGACAACACCACCCTCAACGACCTCGTCGTAGTAGGTTACGGCACGATGAAGAAGAGCGACCTCACAGGTTCTGTCAGCTCAGTCAACACCGAACAGCTGAATGCTAAGGGCGCAGCTTCTGCGTTAGGAAACCTTCAGGGTGCTACTCCTGGTGTCAACATCTCTCAGACTTCTGGTCGTGTAGGTGGAGATGGTTTCAACATCGAAATTCGTGGCAAGTCTTCAATGAACTCTGACACGAAGCCTATCTACGTTGTTGATGGTGTTATCTGTGATGATATTGAATGGCTCAACCCACAGGACATTGACAAGATTGATATCTTGAAGGATGCTTCTTCTACCGCTATCTATGGCTCACGCGCTACTGCCGGTGTCGTAATGGTTACGACTAAGGCAGGAACTACTGTGAAGAAGGATGCCAAGGCAACGATTTCTTACGACGGATACTACGGCTGGACGAAGGCAGTCCGCATGCCTGACTTCATGACTGGTGACCAGTTCTACAATTGGCGTCTCATGAAGTTCTTGGTAAAAGCTGATCCTAATGATACTTCTGCAAGCCCTGCATACCTCATAGGTAACTTTGATCAGCCTTTGCTGAAGGTGGCAGATGGTTCTTATCTGCTCAATACCATGAGAAAGAACCAGGACTATTTCGACTGGCCAGACTTCATGACTCAGGGCGGTTCTCAGCAAAACCATTATCTTGCAGTCAGCGGTGCAGCAGAGAAGGTTAATTATCACTTTGGTCTCGGTTACAATGCTGAGGAAGGCATATATAAGGGTGATGAGAAGAAACAGTTTACTTTCAAGGGTTCAGTAGATGCTCAGATTAACAAGTGGCTGAACGCAGGTTTCAGTGTAAACCTCGCCAACATCAAGAACAAGTATGCTAACGACTATGCCGTACAGGAGGCATTCCAGATGGTTCCTTTCGTATCTCCTTACTACAGAGACGACGTTTATGGCTACCAGATGCCTGGTTCAGAGAATATCGTTACCATACTCGATTATAACGAAGATGGTACACCGGTAGTACCCGCAGGAGCAGAACTTGTTACACTCCACAAGAAGGGTGACATAGTTCACCGTCCAGCGAGAGCCGCTGAGTTGGGTACCACAAGACGTATCATAGATGCACAGGGTGTGGCACATGCCGGTGCAGGTCAGGAGTTCTCTGGTAACTCTGTCAACCCTGTTGACATAGCAAAGAATACCAGTGAGGAGCGCAACACTTATCGTGCTCTTGGTAACCTGTATCTTGAGTTCAAGCCGATGAAGGGTCTGAGCTTCAAGACTACTTTCTCTCCAAACTATCGTTACTATCGTCATGGTTACTACTATGGCTATAGGGATTATGAAGATCCACAGTACAGTGCCGACGGCGTAACATACCATTTCTATGGTGACCGTCAGAACGCTGCTACCGAGGAGTCTGCAACATACCAGACCAACAGTTCATTCTCTTGGACTTGGGACAACGTGCTCTCATACAACACTCGCATCAAGGACAAACACTCAATAAATGCAATGGCACTGTTCTCATCACAGAAGAACACCGTGGAGAGGACGAAGGTTGCATATACTGGTTCGAAAGCTTCAGAAGAAGCATTGCTGGAGGGTACAAAGTGGTACAACCTCAACCAGGGTACTTACGATAAAGAGAACTCAACGTTCTCAGACCATCGCGGCAAGAACTACTATGAGGACAGCATGGCTTCATGGGCTATGCGTTTGAACTACGGTTACATGGATCGCTACCTCTTCACAGGTACGGTGCGTTGGGATGGTTCTTCAAAGTTCACGAAGGACAACCGTTGGGGCTGCTTCCCTTCACTTGCATTTGCATGGCGTATGTCTGAGGAAGAGTTTATCAAGAAGATTGACTGGATAAGCAACTTGAAGCTTCGTCTCTCATACGGTGTAACAGGTAACTGTGCAGGTGTCGGCGAATACGAAACGGTATCAAGTGTTGATGGTTCAGCAGCATATTACTATCCAATGGGTAGTACATACTATAATGGCATGAAGGCTGTAGGTGTTGTTGACAAGAACATCAAGTGGGAGAAGTCTCACGAGTTCAACATTGGTCTTGACTTCGGATTCCTCAATAACCGCATCAATGGTAGCATCGACTGGTACACCAAGAAGTCTAAGGACTTGCTGGCAAATGTCACTTTGCCTCTTGAGGCTGGTGGTCAGACGATATACACTAACATAGGTTCTGTACGCAACACTGGTATAGAATTTGCCCTGACTGGGGTAATCATACAGAATAAGAACTGGAACTGGACGGTTTCAACCAACTGGTCACACAACAAAAACAAAGTGCTCGAAACCATCGGTAATGGCGGTGCGATACTCAGTGGTGATGTTACTAAGAACTACTTCGTGGGAGAGTCTGTAAACAACGTCTATACTTGGGAGATTGGCGGAATAGTTTCTGACCGTGACATAGTGGTTCCAGACAACGGACGTACTGCAAAGGCAGGTCTTACTCCAGGTACCGTAATGAAAGAGTATGAATACTTCAACCAGACTGACGGACTTATAGAAGGACAGCCTTACATGAAGGATCTGGACAATGACGGTGAAATTACTGATAACGACAGAAAGACGTATCGCACAGATCCTGATTGGACTGGTTCTCTTACATCTAATCTTTCATGGAAGAACTGGGATCTTGGTATCAGCTTCTACACTAAACTCGGTGGTTATGTATATTCTACTTTCATGGGAACCTCTGACTACTTTGCTTATGACGGTTCACCACGTGGTCGCCAGAAATACAACCTCGACTACTACATACCTGCAGGAACACTGATATTCTGTGAAGGTGTTAATGCTGACGGTTCTTATATCAACCCTGTATATCAGGAGACTGCACACTACGGCGAATATCCATTCCCTAATATGGGTTCTGCTAACGAAGGTGTAGGCGCTCAGTTCACCAAGTGGGATGAAGCAAAGGGCGTAGAAAAGGTTAGCTATCTGAAGTGTAAGAACATCACTTTGGGCTATACCTTCCCCAAGAAGTGGCTCACATCATGGGGTTGCTCTCACCTGCGTCTCTATTTCACAGTGACTAATCCATTTGTCTTCACCAAGTATAAAGGCTATGACCCAGAATGGGCAGATGCAAGTCTGAAGCAGGATGGTCCAAGTACTGTAACGTACCAGCTTGGCGCAAGCATTAAGTTCTAATTATAATAAAGAATAAGACAATGAAAATTTTTAGATATTTCACAATAGCGGCTGTACTTGTGGCTGGTGCTGTCATGACGAGTTGCTCCAGCGATTTCCTTGAAGCAGAGGACAAGTCTTCTGGAGGAAAAAGCGATGACTCATTCTTCAGCTCAAGTCCAGAGTCAATGCTGTACACTGCTTACGCATCGCTGAAGGATGTCGTATCTACAGTGGATATATACGTACAAGGTACAGACCTTTACGTAAACAACAACAATAAGTTGGCAGGAGCATTCAATGATTATTCTCTTGACGCGAAAACGACCGACGTAGAGAACTTTTACTTAAATAACTATATTGTCATTAACTATGCTAACGGAGTGATTGGCTATAGCAACGGCAATACCCAGTACGCACAGGAGGCTAGGTTTGTCCGTGCTTACTGCTATTACCTGCTTACTCAGCAGTTTGGAAGCGTGCCATTGGTTACAGAGTATATTAAAACAAGTAATACCAATTACCCTCCGATAGCGTTAAAGAGAATCTATTCTTTCCTGACCAATGACCTTGAGGCAGTGTATAATGACTGTAAGCTGTCTGACTACAACACCAAAGCTGTAGGTCGTCCTTCAAAGCAGGCTGTAGCTGCTCTGCTGGCAAAAATATATCTGGCAGCAGGATGGGATTGCGATGTTGATGCTGTTGATGATGCCAACAACAACGGAGAACTTCCAACACCTACATCTACAGAAAACTTCACTAAAGCTCAGGAGTGGGCAACAAAGGCAATAGAAGGTGGCGCCACCTCTGCGCTGGGTGATTTCGAAGCTCTGTGGAAGCAGGAGAACGAGGACACCAATGGTGAAATCATCTTCTCTGTGCAATATGACCGCGCCAACTATCCTGGTACAGTCAGCACAGGCGGACATAGCTTGCAGAACAACTTCGGAGGCTACTATGGCAGTACGACAGCTTACTACATAAAGAATGGCGGTTCAAACAACAGCCAGAGCCTGAAGTCTATGTACCTCTTTGAGGAGAATGACGCTCGCTACGGCACAACCTTCATGACTGATGTATATAACTCTACCGGAACATGGGGAACGGAAGGCTACTATGCGTACTATAATGCAAGTGACCTCAGCAGTCTTGCTTTCAATACAAAGTTCTTCCCTTGGTACAGTTCCGAGGATGAGGTAGATACTTATCTTAGAGAGCATAAGGCTCAGTTCCAGAAGGGTTCATACAAGGCACAGCCATTTGCTACACTGTTGCAGTCAACGGTAGTTCTTAAGACTATTGATGCTTCTGGTAACATAAAGACGGCAAAGATGACGCCTGATGCTTACGACAACACTGCATCTAACACCGAGTTGGGTGGTGTAACATTGGGAAGTATCAACGTAAGGAAGTTTGATGACAAGAACAGTGAGATGGTTGATAGGAATAATGACTATCGCGACATCGTGCTTCTGCAATTGAGCGACATGTACCTTGTTCGCGCAGAGGCAAACATGATGCTCGGCGGTGACTACATGAGTGACATTAACACGGTACGTAGCCGTGCAGGTCTCTCTGCTTTGGGTTCAGCTTCCGAATATCAGGCTCCTTATGCTACGGCTGACAATGCTCCTTATTCTTCATTCACAGTGAAGCCTATTGACCTCCTGCTTGACGAACGTGCACGTGAACTCTATGCACAAAACATGCGTTGGACGGATCTTCGCCGTACAAAGCAGCTCGTCCGCTATAACGTAGCTTTCAACAAGTACATCAACGGCTCAGCATCTGCTATGATGTATAATGGCGCATATAAAGTGCTTCGTCCTATACCACAGAAGGCAAAAGAGCTTAACGACGCTTTGAGGAATTATCAGAATCCTGGTTATCCTTCTACTGGTTCGGCAGAAATAGAAACGGAGACAGATGCTACGTTAG
The DNA here is from genome assembly GCA_017642485.1 of Prevotella sp. Classification (GTDB taxonomy): domain Bacteria; phylum Bacteroidota; class Bacteroidia; order Bacteroidales; family Bacteroidaceae; genus Prevotella. The sequence goes on from JAGCPC010000040.1 coordinate 19,746, forward strand.
AATAAAAAGTAATATAATTTAATCGTTACGATTATGAAACTAAAAAGAATATTTTCAATAGCACTCGGAATCGTGGCTTCTTTCAGCCTCCTTTCATGTGGCGATGATGATGCTGTAACAGTACAAGTGAATCCTGCTGCCGATGTAGAGGGAACCTATACAGGTCAGATTGTGAAGTCGTATGTAGATCCGACCACTTCCCAAGAGGTGGTTACTACGGAGGATGCCACAATAACAGTGACGGAGAATAACAAATATGTTATAAATCTGGCACTTGCGAGTCAAAGCCTTACAAAGGAGGGAATAGCAAATATCTCTAAGACTTCTGCTGGTTATCCTTTCAACAATAAGAGTGTGGATGAGGCAAACACTTTTGGTATTCAGTTTACAGGTAATTTCGTAGGTAATGGGGCAACGCTCACATTCACTGAGGAAAGTACTATAAGGGTTAACAACAGACCTCGTAAGGTAAATACTACCTACACTTTCACAGGTGTAAAGGTTGAAGAGGCTGCAGAGGATGATGTACCTTCTTCTGATGACGAAGCACCTGCTTCTGATGCTGGCGCAGAGTAATAATAATGTCTGGCGGGTACATTACCGTGTATCCGCTGGACACTAACAAAGAAAATGTTTATCCTTTTTTTAATTAACAATATTGTTTAACAAAAAAATTTTTACAACATGAAGAAAATTTTTACTCTTATCGCAGTAGCAGCTACTACTCTCGCTGCTAACGCACAGTACACTGAGTTTGACACAAGCGCTCTCAATGCTGACGCTACAACAGACGTTGCTGCTGGTACCGTAATGGCTACATCATCTAACGGTATCGTTGCAAAGACTGGTTTCGATGACGCATGCAAGATTGTTGGTGTATCTGCTTCTGGTTACACAACTATCAACATCAATGGTACAGACTATAGCGTGTCTGGTGGCTACCAGGGCAACAACAATGCTAAGGACGCTGGCGGTGGCAACCCTGCAAGCACTCTCCTTCCAGCAGCTTCTGGTTCAGTCCTCGTACTTGACGTTCCTACATCTGTTGCAGAAGGTTACATCTACGTTGTAGGTAAGTTCTCTCAGAACAAGCAGTATGTAGTAACAGAGGATGGTGGTTTCATCGGCTACACCATCGTTTGTGACGGTACCGCTGCAGGTCAGGCTGCTACAGCTCTCACAGCTGAGGTAAAGGGTGATGACGCTGACCAGTATTTCGTAACAACTCCAATTGATAAGCTCGGTGCTATCAACGGCGCTGGTGACGGTGCTGCTAACAATGGCGTTGGCTTCATTAAGTTTGCTGCTTACGGTGGCTCTTCTTACAATGTTCACGCTACAGGTTCTAAGCTCACACAGTGTGGTTTCTACTTCTCTGCAACAGGTGACGAGACCATCACAATTTCTGGTACTGACGTTCCTGAAATCACTCTCCAGGGCACTTCTGCAGTTGCAGGCGTTGCTGAGGCAAAGGCTGAGGTTGCAAAGGCTGTTAAGGTTATCACAGCTAAGGGTGTTCAGATCGGCAAGTTCAACGTTGCTGGCCAGCAGGTAAAGTAATTTGACTCACTTATTTCGTACGAAACGGTCTTCGACCTACGAAGACGAAACGCTTCGCTACGAAACGGCGCAAGCGCCTACGAAAACAATAATCACCGCTTAAGTGCACTGTCACTTAAGCGGTGATACTTTTTTATCCAAACATTTGGAGGGTTAAAATATTGTTTTATCTTCATGGTTTTGTGTTTTCAGAAATTATTTGTATCTTTGCAAGCAAAATCATTTTTTCTTTATGATAGAGATACGTATTGTCAGCACATCGAAGGAGATAGATAGGTTTATCGATTTTCGTACGGAGCTGTATAAGGATGATCCATACGCTGTGCCCTACCTCTTTATGGACGAGAAGGACACACTGAGTAAGGATAGGAACCCGTCGTTTGACTTCTGCGAGGCTGAGTACTATATGGCATATCGTGATGGCAAGGCGGTGGGACGCGTGGCTGCCATAATAAATCATAAGGCTAATAAGCGATGGGGACAGAAGATTGTGCGCTTCGGATGGCTGGACTTTATCGACGACCGCGAGGTGAGCGAGGCACTGATAAATAAGGTACGTGAGTATGGCATAGCCAAGGGCATGGACACCATAATAGGTCCGATGGGATTTATCGATCTGGAGCGTGAGGGACTGCTGGTGGAAGGCTTTGATACGATGGCAACGATGCATGCCAACCACAACTTCCCTTATTACAAGGACCATCTGGAGGCGCTGGGCTTTACAAAGGATAATGACTGGGTGCAGCAGCTCGTCACAGTGCCGGAGGAAGTGCCGGAGAAGTTTGCCAAGATAACATCGATGATAGGCAGGCGGTACAATCTCCACGCGGTGAAGCTCACCAAGAAGGAACTGATGAAGCAGGGATATGGCAAGAAGTTCTTCCACGTGCTCAATGAGTGCTACGCCGACCTGTATGAGTTCTCCGAGCTTAATGATAAGCAGATAGACAAGATGGTGAAGGACTATCTGGGACTGGCAGACCTCAACCTTGTGTCGTTTCTCTTTGACAAGAACTTTATCGATGCGGACAATCCGCATGGCAAGTTGATAGGCTTTGGCGTGAGCTTCCCCTCTTTCTCTGAAGCACTGCGCAGGAGCAAGACGGGCAAACTGTTCCCGTTCGGATGGTTCCACCTGTTGCGTACCATATATTTCCACAATACCAAGATTGTTGACCTGCTACTCATCGGTGTGTTGCCTGAGTACAGGACGAAGGGTGCTAATGCCCTGTTGTTTGACGACCTGATAAAGTGGTATCTGAAGTATGGCTTTACACATGCGCTGACTCTCGCCATGATGGAGACCAACGATGGTGTACTCTCCGCATGGCAATACTTTGAGGCGAAAACGGTGAAGAGGCTGAGGAGCTACAAGGCAGAGTTGCCAGTTCACAGTTCACAGTTCACAGTTCACAGTTAAGATTACTTTTGCTATTCTGTATCATGAAACTTAGTATAATAGAAGAAAAGAGCAAAGGTTTTGCTATACGTGTGGTGAAACTGTATAAGTATCTGACAGGTACAGCCGATGAGCGTGAGTATGTATTGTCAAAACAATTGTTACGTTCGGGTACTAGTATAGGTGCAAATGTCAAAGAGGCTCTTAGGGGGCAAAGTAGGGCTGATTTCCACTCTAAAATGAACATAGCCTTAAAGGAGGCTTGTGAAACGGAATACTGGATAGAACTTTTAAAAGAAACGGATTATATTTCAGAAGAACAATTCCTGTCGTTACAAGAAGATTATAAAGAAATAATAAAGATATTAATGTCAATAACAAAATCCACGTCTCCAATGACGGAGGACAAATTTAACTGTGAACTGTGAATTATGAACTGTGAACTGAGTAATTATACTGACGATAATATCCGTAAGCTGAGCGATGTAGAGCATGTGCGCAGCAGGCCTGGTATGTACATAGGTAGGCTGGGCGATGGCTCGTATGCAGAGGATGGTATATACGTACTGCTGAAGGAGGCAATAGACAATAGTATCGATGAGTTTCGTATGAATGCCGGCAAACGTATAGAGGTGGATCTGCATGAGCAGAAGGCGATATCACTGCGTGACTACGGTCGTGGCATACCACAGGGCAAGATGATAGCTGCTGTAAGCCAACTGAATACTGGCGGCAAGTATGACTCCAAGGCATTCAAGAAGTCGGTGGGTATGAACGGCGTGGGTATCAAGGCTGTAAACTTCCTGTCAACAAAATTTGAGGTGAGGAGCTACCGCGATGGTAATGTGCGTACGGCAAAGTTTGAGTATGGCAAACTGGTAAGCGACACCACTGAGCCCACTCAGGACGAGACGGGTACATACATATATTTTGAACCTGACGATAGTCTGTTTAAGAACTATTCCTTCCACGATGACATAGTGGAGACGATGCTGCGTAACTACACTTATCTCAACACCGGACTGGCGATAATGTTTAATGGCAGGAGGATAGTATCGCGAAACGGCTTACAGGACTTACTCAAAGACCAAATGACCAGCGAGCCTCTGTATCCGATTATACACATGAAGGGTGAGGACATAGAGATAGCCTTTACACATACGAATCAGAATGGTGAGGGATACGACTCATTTGTCAATGGTCAGCACACCACGCAGGGCGGTACACACCAGAGTGCATTCAAGGAACATATAGCCAAGACCATCAAGGAGTATTTTGGCAAGTATGAGTATGGTGACATACGCAATGGACTCGTGGCTGCCATAGCGGTAAACGTAGAGGAGCCAATCTTTGAGTCGCAGACGAAGATTAAGTTGGGTTCGCTGACGATGTCGCCCGATGGCGTGTCGGTGAACAAGTACGTGGGCGACTTTGTGAAGACAGAGGTGGACAACTACCTGCACCGTAACCATGACATAGCGGAGATAATAGAGGAGAAGGTAAAGGCGAGCGAGCGTGAACGCAAGGCGATGGCTGGTGTGGCGAAACTGGCACGCGAGCGTGCCAAGAAGGCAAACCTCAACAACCGTAAGCTACGCGATTGCCGCATACACTTTTCTGATGCCAAGAACAATCGTAAGGAGGAGTCGAGCATATTCATTACTGAGGGTGACTCTGCCAGCGGTTCTATCACCAAGAGTCGCGATGTAAACACACAGGCGGTGTTCTCACTTCGTGGCAAACCGCTCAACTGCTACGGACTCACCAAGAAGATAGTATATGAGAATGAGGAGTTTAACCTGCTTCAGGCTGCTCTTGATATCGAGGACGGACTCGACAACCTGCGCTACAACAAGGTCATCGTAGCTACCGATGCCGATGTCGATGGTATGCACATCAGACTGCTGCTCATATCATTCTTCCTTCAGTTCTTCCCCGAACTGATAAAGAAGGGACACGTGTATGTGCTGCAGACGCCTCTCTTCCGTGTGAGAAACCGTCGCACGAAGATAAAGGACAAAAAGATTATAGCAGCGGAAGATGAGAAACTCAAAGAACGTGGTGAGAAACCGAAGGACTTCATAACACGCTATTGCTATAGCGAGGAGGATCGCGTAAAGGCCATAGAGGCACTTGGTCCCGATCCCGAGATAACGCGCTTTAAGGGTCTGGGAGAAATCTCGCCCGACGAGTTTGCTGGCTTCATAGGTCCCGATATACGTCTTGAGCAGGTAACACTGCAAAAGAGCGATGAGGTGGATAAACTCCTTGCGTATTACATGGGCAAGAACACTATGGAACGCCAGAACTTTATCATAGACAACCTGGTGATAGAGGAAGACCTCGTGAGGGAAGAGGAGGACTTTTAGTTCACAATTCACAGTTCACAGTTCACAATTGAGGTACATATATAATATAATAAGGTGTAGGGGAGCATGGTTGAACAGACTGTTGTTGGTTCAGCTGGCGTTCCTCTGTAGTATGTCGCTCAGTGCGCAGTTGCGTATCGGTGGCAATAGCGAGTCGGCAATGCGCAAACTCGCCATAGCTGAGATGGCTACCGCCAATCTGTATGTAGATAGCGTTGACGAGAATAAACTCGTGGAGGACGCTATACGCGGCATGCTTGAGAAACTCGACCCTCACTCCAGTTATGCTACACCGAAGGAGGTGAAGGCACTTAACGAACCCCTTCAGGGAAATTTCGAAGGAGTGGGTGTACAGTTTAATATGCTTGAGGATACACTGCTCGTGGTGCAAATCATCAGTGACGGCCCGTCGGAGAAGGTGGGCATAGTGGCAGGTGACCGTTTCGTCAGTGTCAATGATACCATCATAGCTGGCGTAAAGATGTCTAAAGAGGATATCATGAAGCGCCTTCGTGGTCCAAAGGGGACAAAGGTGAAGATTGGCGTGAAGCGCCAGGGGGTTGATGAAACAGTGTATTTTATAGTTGTACGCGACAGGATACCTCTCAATACCGTTGATGCGCTCTACATGATACGTCCTGGCATAGGCTACATACGCATATCATCCTTTGGTGCTACCACTCATCAGGAGTTTGTCGATGGCATAAAGAAGCTTCAGGAACAGGGCATCAGCACGGGCACACCGCTGAGAGACCTCATCATCGACCTGCAAGAGAATGGAGGTGGATACTTACAGGCTGCTGTCGATGTGCTCAATGAAATGCTTGACGATGATGACCTCATAGTATATACGGAGGGAAGGAGAACGAGGCGACAGGAGTATCGTGCCAAGGGCAACGGCATTTTTCGCATGGGCAGGGTAGTGGCACTTGTCAATGAGTACTCTGCATCAGCTGCAGAGATAGTGTCGGGCGCACTGCAGGATCAGGACCGCGGTATCGTGGTAGGGCGCCGCACATTTGGCAAGGGACTGGTGCAAAGACCTATCGACTTGCCTGATGGCTCTATGATACGTCTTACCGTAGCACACTACTACACGCCATCGGGGCGATGCATCCAGAAACCTTATAAGAAGGGCGAACTCAAGGACTATGCCATGGATATCGACAACCGCTTCAAGCATGGCGAGTTTACCAATGCCGACAGCATACACTTTGCCGACTCGCTGAAGTATCAGACGCTGAAGCTACATCGTACCGTGTATGGCGGAGGAGGTATCATGCCCGACTACTTCGTGCCACTCGATACTACGAAATATACCAAGTACCATCGTGAACTGGCAGCCAAAGGCATCATCATCAATGCAAACCTGAAGTACGCATCCAAGAACCGTAAGTCGTTGCTCAGACGGTACAAGACCTTTGAAGAGTTTGACAGTGACTATGAGGTGCCACGCTCTCTCCTTGACAATATATATGCCGAGGGTGACAAGCAAAAGGTTAAGCGTCCAGAGGACAACGAGATGATAAAAAAGACAGACGAAAACATCTCCATGCAACTGAAAGCACTGATAGCCCGTGACTTATGGACGATGACAGAATATTTCCGTATTGTAAACGCACACAGTGATGTCATAAATTGTGCCTTAGAACAACTGAAATAGTGGAATAACCTTGATTTCGGGCAAAATAATGCACAAAGGATACCCAAGTGTGCATAGAAAAATGCTTTTTTCTTAAAAATGTTTTGTCAATTGATAGATTATTAGTAATTTTGCACCCGAATTTATAAAATATTGATGTTCCCCGATGGGAAATTATCAACTAGAATAGACAATTTAAAAACAAATCAAAAACATTAAAAATCATGTCTGAAATTGAATCAAAAGTAGTAGAGATTATCGTTGACAAGCTGGGTGTTGATGCAGCTGAGGTAAAGCCAGAGGCTTCTTTCACTAACGACCTCGGTGCTGACTCTCTCGACACAGTAGAACTTATCATGGAGCTCGAGAAGGAGTTTGGTGTAACAATTCCTGACTCTGACGCAGAGAAGATCCAGACTGTAGGCGATGCTATTGCTTACATCGAGAACGCTGGCAAGTAATAATCCTTGCATGCGTGAATCCGTATGATACATGGGTGATGGTTAGGTGAGAAATCACTTATCCATCACTTTTTTGTTTTATTGAGAAAATCGGAGTATTCGGAACATTCAGAATAGACTGATTCTTCAGAGAAGAAAATAAAGAACAATGGAATTAAAAAGAGTTGTAGTGACAGGCTTGGGTGCCGTTACACCACTGGGACTTTCTGCCGAGGAGACATGGAAGAATATGCTTGCAGGCGTCAGCGGTGCTGATACTATCAAGCAGTTTGATGCTTCACGTTACAAGACTACCTTCGCTTGCGAACTGAAGGACTTTGACCCAACGGTATGGATTGACAGGAAGGAAGCACGTAAGATGGACAAATTCTGTCAGATGGCTATTGCAGGAGCTGACATGGCAATAAAGGATTCTGGTATGGATCTTGAGACAATCGATAAGGACCGCGTAGGTGTCATCTACGGTGTGGGTATCGGTGGTCTGAAGACAATGCAGGAAGAGCTCGAATATTATTCTGAGCATAAGGATCAGCCAAAGTTCGGTCCCTTCTTCATCCCCAAGATGATTGGTGATATCGCACCTGGCCACATATCTATACGCTATGGTTTCCATGGACCTAACTATGCTACCACCAGTGCGTGCGCATCATCTACCAATGCTCTTGCCGATGCTTTCAACCTCATACGTCTGGGTAAGGCAAATATCATCGTAGCTGGCGGTGCAGAGGCTGTTATCACCGACCCAGGTCTGGGTGGCTTCTGCTCTATGCACGCCCTGTCAACACGCAATGATGAGCCACAGAAGGCAAGTCGTCCGTTCTCTGGCAGTCGCGACGGTTTTGTGATGGGCGAGGGTTCGGCTTGTCTCATCCTCGAGGAGCTGGAGCATGCCAAGGCACGTGGTGCTAAGATATACTGTGAGATGGTAGGTGCAGGCATGTCTGCCGATGCACATCACATCACGGCATCACATCCTGAAGGCTTGGGTGCTAAGATCGTTATGGCAGAGGCACTGAGGGATGCAGAGATGCAGCCAGAGGATATCGATTACATCAATGTACATGGTACATCTACTCCTGTGGGCGACCGTTCTGAGGCAAAAGCTATTAAGGACCTCTTCGGCGAGTGGGCTTACAAACTCAATATCTCTTCTACTAAGTCTATGACGGGTCACCTCCTCGGCGCAGCAGGCGCTATTGAGGCTATGGCATGCGTGAAGGCAGTAGAGGAAGATATCGTACCACCTACTATCAACCATGAAGATGGTGACAATGATGAGGAGATAGATTACAATATGAACTTCACCTTTAATAAGGCACAGAAGCGCGAGGTTCGTGCCGCACTGAGCAACACGTTTGGCTTCGGCGGTCACAATGCCTGCGTTATATTCAAGAAGTATGCTGAGTAATATAATAGATAGGATAAAGCTCCCTTTCCGTAAGGAGAAGGAGCTTTATCTTGCTTTATATAATATACTGGGATTCTTTCCACGCAATATCACCTTCTACAAGATAGCTCTCATGCATAAGAGCCTGGGACATCGGGCAACCGAGGAAGAGATGAAGGTACTGGCGAAATCGGTGGTGAAGAGTGCCAAGAGGAAAGACAGAGGAAAGTCGGGAGCAAAGAAAGGCAAGAAACTGGGTCGCCCTCTCAATAACGAGCGCCTGGAGTTTCTTGGCGATGCCATACTCGATGCTGTCGTAGGTGCTGTAGCCTACAGGTATTTCCCCGGTAAGTCCGAGGGATTTCTTACCAATGCTCGTTCAAAGATGGTACAGCGTGAGGCCCTTGGCAAACTGGCGCAGCAGATGGGACTGTCCAAACTCGTAATGGCGAGTGGACGCAATGTGAGCCATAACAGCTATATCGGTGGCAACGCTTTTGAGGCTCTCGTGGGAGCTGTATATCTCGACCGAGGCTATGACGCATGTCGTCAGTTTTGGGAGAAGCGTGTCATGGGTAAGTACATGAATGTTGACAGGGTAGCTTATACGGAGGTCAACTTCAAGTCAAAGATCCTGGAGTGGTCGCAGAAGAACCGCATCAATATAAGCTTCCGTTTAGAGGACCAGTCGCAGGATGAAAACGGCTCACCGAAGTTTGTCTATACCGTGGTATTGGAGAATATTGACGGATGTTCTGCAGAAGGATTCTCCAAGAAGGAGAGCCAGCAGCACGCCTGTGAGATGACACTCAAGAAGCTACGTTCCGACGGTAAGTTCATTGACAGAGTCTTTGCCGCAAAGACCGCTCGCACACAGATGGAGGAGATGCCTGTCAGCGTGGCGCCTGATGTCGAGTCACCCAGTGACGACCTTGTGATTATCAAGGATATCAACGGTGTCAATAACGATGAGGTGACGAGTGAAGCAGAGCGCGCAGTTGATGATCTCACCCTCGAGGATGTTGACGTAAGGATGAAACAGAAGTCTCGCGAGGACATCATAGCAGCTGCTGAGGCTGAAGCGTATTCAGCTCACAATTTATAGTTACGAGTGAGGCACTCATGTATTGTCTTAACTCCTTTAAATTCTTTAACTACTTAAACTCCCTTAAATATATGAAGATAGCATTAATAGGATACGGCAAGATGGGCAAGATGATAGAGCAGATTGCCCTTTCTCGTGGTCACGAGATAGTAAGCATCATCGACATAGACAACTTGCAGGACTTTGAGTCTCCTGCCTTTGCCAGTGCCGATGTGGCTATAGAGTTTACTAACCCCAAGGTGGCTTACGACAACTACCTCAAGGCGTGGAAGGCAGGTGTGAAAGTTGTCAGCGGCACCACAGCGTGGCTGAAGGATCATGGCGATGAAGTACGCAATGCTTGTGCCAACGAAGGCAAGACGCTCTTCTGGGCATCTAACTTCTCTGTGGGTGTCGCTATCTTCTCTGCCGTCAACAAGTATTTGGCAAAGATAATGAACCAGTTCCCACAGTATGATGTCAACATGGTGGAGACTCACCACGTGCACAAACTCGATGCACCATCAGGTACTGCCATCACCCTTGCTGAGCAGATAGTGGAGCGATTGGATCGTAAGAACAAGTGGGGTTTGCATGAGACAGCTCCTGATGTGCTTCGCATTGATGATGTGCGCCGCGGTGAGGTGCCTGGCATACATACTATAAGTTATGACTCCCTTGCCGATATGATTACCATCACTCACGATGCCCACTCACGTCAAGGCTTTGCCCTCGGCGCTGTGCTTGCAGCGGAATACACTGCAGAGCACGAAGGTTTGCTGACAATTGACGATATGTTTAAGTTTTAAAAGATGCGTAAGAAGAATCAACCAAATATGAAGGTGCAGTGGGCTAAGTTCATCATAGTCCTCGTGCTATACCTCGCATTCCTGTGGTGGCTCAAGAGCTGGCTGGGACTCATCGTGGTGCCATTCATCTACGATGCCTACATCTCCAAGAAGATTCGCTGGGACTGGTGGAAAGACCTCGACAGTTTCCCACGCATGCTGATGTCGTGGGTCGATGCCTTGGTCTTTGCCCTCGTAGCGGTTTATTTCATCAACCTGTTCTTCTTCCAGAACTACGTCATACCGTCAAGTTCTTTGGAGAAGTCACTGCTCACGGGCGACTACCTCTTCGTAAGCAAGGTGAGCTACGGACCACGCATTCCGCAGACCCCACTCACCATGCCTCTCACGCAGCACACGCTGCCAGTAGGAAACATCAAGTCATACATAGAGTGGCCACAGTGGGACTACCGTCGTGCACCAGGA
>JAGCPC010000041.1 GCA_017642485.1 Prevotella sp.
TACATACAGGTCTTAACCTAACGGTGACATTCTACCCTGCAGCAGAAAATACAGGTTATAAGATCCAGCGTATAGACCTAGAAGGCATGCCTACTATCGATGCCATAGCAGAAAATGTTATCGACACAAAGCGTGGCACCGTGCTTGGCAAGGGCGACGTAAGGGTAAGCACCGTAGAACATGGACTCTCAGCCCTCTATGCCCTCGGTATAGACAACTGTATGATACAGGTCAATGGTCCTGAATTCCCTATCCTCGATGGTTCGGCAATACAGTATGTAGAGAAGATAAAGGAAGTAGGCATACAGGAGCAGAACGCACCCAAGGACTACTACATCATACGCAAGAAGATAGAGGTGAAGGATGAGGAGACAGGTTCATGTATCACCATACTGCCTGATGAGGATTTCTCCATCACTGCGATGTGCTCTTTTGAGTCAAAATTTATCAACTCACAGTTTGCTACCATCGACAACATGGAGAAGTTTCCTACTGAGATAGCCTCAGCACGCACCTTCGTATTCGTACGTGACATTATGGCACTCCTGCAGGCTGGACTCATCAAGGGTGGAGACCTCGACAATGCCATCGTGATATACGAAAACGAGCAGCCACAGGAGAATATCGACCAACTCTGTGAGCGTCTGGGATATGAGCATATCGATGCCACCAAACTGGGATATATGCAGCACAAACCGCTGACATGGGAAAATGAATGCACACGTCATAAACTGCTCGACATCATCGGCGACATGGCACTCATCGGCAAACCTCTCAAAGGACGTATCATTGCTACTCGTCCTGGTCACACCATCAACAATAAGTTTGCACGTGTGATGCGACAGGAGATACGCAAGCATGAGATACAGGCACCCATCTATGACCCCAACGAGGAACCCGTGCTTGACATCAACCGCATACGTCAGGTACTGCCTCACCGCTACCCTATGCAATTGGTTGACAAGATCATAAGCATCAGCGGCACCACCATCGTGGGTGTGAAGAATGTGACATCCAATGAGCCATTCTTCACTGGTCACTTCCCTGAAGAACCTGTGATGCCTGGCGTACTGATGATTGAAGCAATGAGCCAGTGTGGTGCTCTGCTCGTACTCAACACACTGGAAGATCCCGAGAAGTGGACCAGCTACTTCCTAAAAATTGACGATGTGAAATATCGCAAGAAGGTGGTACCTGGAGACACTCTCATATTCAAAGTAGAACTGCTGGCACCTGTACGCCACGGCATATCATCTATGCAGGGCTACATATTTGTGGGCGACACCCTCGTAGCAGAGGCGAAGTTCACTGGCCAGATGGTAAAGAATAAAGTTGAAAGTTGAAGGTTGAACGTTTAAAGTTTTAAGTTGTTATGGCAAATCAGATCAGTCCTATGGCTTACGTACACCCTGACGCAAAGTTGGGTGACGGCAATGTTATCGGTCCATTCTGCTACATCGATGCTGATGTAGTGATCGGTGACAATAACACCATGCAGAACAGTGTGACTCTCAACCAAGGCACCCGCATGGGTTCGGGCAACGAGATTATGCCTGGTGCCAGTATCTCAACCAAACCTCAAGACCTAAAGTTTAAGGGCGAGGTGACAACATGCCAGATAGGCGACAATAATTCCATACGTGAAAATGTAACCATTTCACGTGGTACCTTCTCCAAGGGCACCACAATAGTAGGCAATAATAACCTGCTTATGGAGAATATGCACATAGCTCATGACTGTGTCATTGGCAATAACTGCATCATAGGCAACTCTACAAAGTTTGCTGGCGAAGTGGTGGTTGACGACTGCGCAATCATTTCTGCGGAAGTTCTCGTTCACCAATTTGTACACATCGGAGGATATGTGATGATACAGGGGGGCAGCCGCACCTCACAGGACATTCCCCCTTATGTCATCGCAGGCAAGGAACCTATACGTTTTGCAGGTCTTAACCTCATTGGTCTGCGTCGTCGTGGATTTGCCAATGAGACAATACTTGCTATTCGTGAAGCATACAACCTCATTTATTCAAAAGGAATAATAAAGGAAGGTATCGAGGAAGTCAAAAAGACGATGGAGATTACCCCCGAGATACAGTATGTACTCGACTTTGTGGAAAAGGCGGAGCGAGGCATTATAAGATAGTTTACAGTTCATAGTGCACAGTTCACAGTTATTAGTTTGAACCTGATAGTCATAACTGGTCCTACGGGTGTTGGTAAAACGGAACTCTGTCTGGATATTGCCCAGCACTACGGCACGGATATCATCAATGCCGACTCGCGTCAGATATACGCAGAGATACCAATAGGCACTGCTGCACCCACGGCAGAACAGATGCA
>JAGCPC010000042.1 GCA_017642485.1 Prevotella sp.
GTTAGAATGCCAGCCTGTCACGCTGGAGGTCACGGGTCCGAGTCCCGTACGCACCGCAAAACAATTTAAAGAATCACTGCACTATCATGGTGCGTTAGTTCAGTTGGTTAGAATGCCAGCCTGTCACGCTGGAGGTCACGGGTCCGAGTCCCGTACGCACCGCTGAGAGAAGGAAGACATATGTTACGTCTTCCTTCTTTCGTAACTTTACAGTCGCAAAGATATTCAATATAAGCTTTTAAGGTAATGATAACGGTAACTAATCTGGCCATACAATTTGGTAAACGTGTGCTCTACAAGGATGTAAACCTCAAGTTTACTCCAGGTAATATATATGGAGTGATAGGCGCTAACGGTGCAGGAAAATCGACTCTGCTCAGAGCTATAAGCGGAGAACTGGAGCCCAATAAGGGTACCATAGAACTAGGACCTGGCGAGAGACTGTCAGTATTGGAACAGGATCACTTCAAATATGATACCGAGACGGTGATAAACACAGTGTTGATGGGTCACCAGCCTCTGTGGGAGAATATGAAGGAACGTGAGGCACTCTATGCAAAACCCGAGATGACTGAGGCTGATGGCATACGTGCTGCCGAACTGGAGGAGAAGTTTGCCGAGATGGATGGCTGGAATGCCGAGAGCGATGCTGCTCAGTTGCTGTCTGGCTTGGGTATAAAGGAGGCTGTGCACTATTCGCTCATGTCGGAACTGTCTAACAACGAGAAGGTACGCGTGATGATGGCAAAGGCACTCTTTGGTAATCCTGACAACCTGCTTCTCGATGAGCCTACGAACGACCTTGACCTCGACACAGTACAGTGGTTGGAGGAGTATCTGTCAAACGTTGAACAGACAGTGCTCGTGGTGAGCCACGACCGTCACTTCCTCGATGCTGTTTCTACCCAAACCGTGGATATTGACTTTGGCAAGGTGACAATGTTTGCCGGCAACTACTCTTTCTGGTATGAGTCAAGTCAGTTGGCACTGCGCCAGGCACAGAACCAAAAGGCAAAGGCTGAGGAGAAGCGTAAGGAACTGGAGGAGTTTATCAGAAGGTTCTCAGCCAATGTGGCGAAGTCAAAGCAGACTACCTCACGTAAGAAGATGCTTGAGAAACTTAACGTAGAGGAGATACAGCCATCTACAAGAAAATATCCTGGCATCATATTCCAGATGGAGCGTGAGCCAGGCAATCAGATACTGGAGGTGGAAGGTCTCAAGGCTGTCGATGCCGATGGAACGGTGCTATTTGATAATGTGTCGTTTAACATCGAGAAGGGACAGAAGACAGTATTCCTGTCGCACAACCCTAAGGCGATGACGGCTCTCTTTGAGATAATAAATGGTAACAGGGAAGCCGATGCAGGTACGTTTAAGTGGGGTGTGACAATCACCACTGCTTATCTTCCTCTTGACAACACAGAGTTCTTCAAGAGTGACCTCAATCTCGTGGACTGGCTTTCACAGTATGGTCCTGGCAACGAGGTGGCGATGAAGGGATTTCTCGGAAGGATGCTCTTCAAGCAAGAAGAGGTGGAGAAGAAAGTAAATGTGCTCTCTGGTGGTGAGAAAATGCGTTGTATGATAGCACGTATGCAACTGCAGAACGCCAACTGCCTGATACTCGATACGCCAACAAACCACCTCGACCTGGAGTCAATACAGGCCTTCAATAATAACCTGATTTCATTTAAGGGCAATATACTTTTTGCTTCGCATGACCACGAGTTTATCAATACCGTGGCTGATCGCATCATAGAACTGACACCAAGGGGTACTATCGACAAACTGATGACCTATGATGACTATATCTACGATGAGGCGATAAAGGCACAGAAAGAAGAGATGTATTCTTAGGAATAGAATCTATAGTATCTATAGTGACTATAGTAACTATAGTCTTTGTGCCAGCTGCATTATCATAACAGAGGATAGTGCAGCTGTTTCTGTACGCAGTCGGGCATTGCCTAAGGAGACGGACTGGTAGCCATGAGACATGGCAAACCTTACTTCGTCAATGGAGAAATCACCTTCTGGTCCTATCAAAACGGTGATAGGCTCAGAAGACTCTGTGGGTGTAGTAGCTCTTAGGGTGTCAAAGAAATCCACTCTCTCTATCTCGTTGTAACAATGACAGATAAACTTCAGACCTTCACGAGGTTGTTCGATGAAGGAACGGAAACTTTGCAGGGGATTGACTACGGGTTTCCATGCTTTGCGGCTTTGCTTCATGGCAGCAACGACAATCTTGTCGATACGGTCTGTGCGCAGGTGATGACGCTCAGAAAACTGACAGTCAAGGAATGAAAACTCATCTATGCCCAGCTCTGTAGCTTTTTCAGCCATCCACTCGGTGCGTTCCATCATCTTTGTGGGTGCCATAGCGATGTGCAGATGTCCTCGCCACTCCTGAGGGTGTGGCAGTGTCTCCATGATGGTATATGTGCAACGTTTTGCTGATGCGAGTGTCACCTGGGCTTTGAAAAAACAGCCACAACCGTCAATGAGGTATATCTCGTCACCCTCTTTCAGACGCAGCACACGTGTAGCATGTTGTGCTTCATCGTGTGGCAGTTCGCCTGCTCGTGAGGCATCAGGCACGTAAAAGTAACGTTCTTCTTTCATCTCCTGTCAAGTTCTTCCTTGATATGTTGCGCTGCCTCGTAGTTCTCTGTATCAATACATTTTTGCAACGCTTTCTTGAGCATACCGGTGCTGAGAGTGTTGAGGGGTAGGCTGATACCTCTGGCATTGTCGCCATAGTACTCGGTGCTCTGTGCCTCCCATAGCGACTGTTCTATATAGAGGGGTACATGAGGATCGGCATACGTAAGGAGCACACCATCGCTGGCTCTGATGGGAAATGATGTGCCTGTGCGCATATCCTCCAGAATGGCATAGTACATCCCGTCAGAGATGCTGACTATGACAACACAAAACTCTATATTGGTAAGATATTTGATGGCTGCACTGAGAGTTTCGGGGAGGCAGTGCTGGAGGGCTTTGATGGTATTGCCCCTCTGCTGGATGTTGCCTACATACTTGCCACGACGCAGTGCTATCTCATGGCGCATCGCCTTGTCGATGACAATGGTAAGCTGACGCTGCTCAGCCTCGTCTGTGAGGATAAGCAGGGATGCTACATTGTCGGCTACCATGTCGGTGACACCTTGAACCTTAAGTTTTATACGCATAGAACTTTTACCTTGACCTTTACCTTAACCTTAACCTTAACCTTAACCTTAACGTTAACGATAACCTTAACCTTTACTTTAACTTTAACCGAAAAAAAAAGAGATGTACATGCCTTGTTGAGGCTTGCACATCTCTGTAGTTTTGCTAAAGGGTAGTGGATTAAGCCTCTGCTGGTGCTTCAGCAGTTTCTTCTGCTGGTGCCTCAGCGGCCTCTTCCTCTGCTGGTGCAGCTGCAGCTTCAGCAGCAGCCTTCTTCTCAGCGATAGCTTTAGCCTTAGCCTCGTTAGCCTTCTTCTCTGCTGCGAGTGAAGCAGCCTTAGCAGCCTTCTTGGCATCAGCTTCCTTAGCCTTGAGAGCCTCAAAGCCCTGTGCCTTAGCCTGCTTCCAAGCTTCAAACTTAGCCTGTGCAGCAGCTTCGTCGAATGCGCCCTTCTTTACACCGCCGTTGAGATGCTTCATCAGCATCACGCCCTCGTTAGAGAGGATGTTGCGTACGGTGTCAGTAGGCTGTGCGCCATTCTCTACCCAGTACAGTGCACGTTCGAAATTCAGATCTACTGTGGCAGGATTGGTGTTAGGATTGTAGGTACCAATCTTCTCAGTAAACTTACCATCACGTGGAGCTCTTACGTCAGCGACAACGATGCTGTAAAAGGCATAGCTCTTACGACCGCCACGCTGCAAACGAATTTTTGTTGCCATGTTTTTTAATAACTTTTTGTTAAATAAATAGATGTGAATATGCTTCCAACTCGTGAAAGCGGATGCAAAGGTACAAAAAATAGTTCACAGTTCATAATTCACAGTTCACAGTTGTTGAATGGTTTAATTATTTTTAACTTTTAGAAGCGCTATATAAATAACCGTGAACTATGAACTGTGAATTGTGAACTATCAGAACGGGTATCCTATTGCGAAGTTGATACACTGGGCATCTTTGAAGTTGCGCACATTGAAGAAACCAGAGGTCGTTTCATGCGTCTGTTTGTCGCTCAGGGAGTAGTAGCTGTTGTATGGCTTGTGGATGGCGAATCCCCAGTCCAGACGTAGCACGAAGAAGTCGAGGTCGTAGCGTATGCCCACTCCGAGGTCTATTGCCAGGTCCTTCTTGAATGGGTCTTGTCCGTAGGCTTCCTTTAAGGAATTTCTCTTACTGCTGTTTATCACCCACACATTGCCTGCGTCGAGGAATATGGCACCATAGAGCGAACCAAACAGGCGAGGGCGATACTCCAGGTTGAACACCAGTTTCAGGTCGCCGTTATGGTATAGATACTGACTATTGCTGTCATCGATATGCAGCGAGCCAGGTCCTATGGTGCGCATGGAGAAGCCACGAAGGTCGTTAGCACCTCCCACATACATCTGTTCTGAGAAAGGACCATTGCTGTCATTACCCAAAGGCTTCATTATGCCCCCATAGAAATGGAACACAGCGCTGCTGTAGTCGCCCAGTCGCCATGTTTTAGAAAAATTGGTCTCCAACTTTATGAACTGTGAGAACGCTGTGCCCAACACATGCTTGCCTTGATCAGCCCACTTCTTGTTGCTAAAGGCCGAGAAGCCGAGGTTGAGCATGTTGCCTGCCTCTGTTAACGTAGTCTGCCAATAGATAGGGTTGCGGTAGTCTGATGGCGAACTATAAGAATAGGTGTAGCGCATGCGAGGGGTAAACTCATCATTGTTTGCCATCATGGTGACAGCTGATTGTTCCATCTTTTCGTTGAAGGCATCAGTACGGTCTGTTGTTCTGCCGTATGTCAGACTCAGCGGTGTGAAAGCGTGCACAGAGCATGCTGTAGGTTGGAATATGTAAGACAGTTCACCAGTAAACACATTCCTGGTAAAGAAGCCAGCACGCCTCAGCGTCTCAGCATTCAGGGTGATGGTGGTAGCAGGGGTAGTGTACCAACGACGGCGTTTCTTCCACAGACGAGGTAGAAGCAACCTTGGCAGTTCCAGCGAGGCACCAGCCGAGAAGTCGTAGGAGTCGCCAGCAGTGGCATTGCTCGACATCTGTATCTCGTAGTTTGCTCCGAGAGTGAATGAGAGCAGTTCGCCACCTCTGAAGGCATTACGCTTTGTCAGTCCTACGGTCAGTCCAGGACCCATTCGTCCATTGGTCTTTCCTGTGACGTTGGCACCAAAGGAGAAGTCATACGGCTTGTCGAGTGTAGCATTGACATACATATCCAGCACTCCTGCTCCTGCTCGTGATTCCTCGCCCAGTCCCTTGATGCTGTCAGGCACCAATACTGTAGTGCCATCCTCGTTTCTGCGTGGCTTATAGGTTATATCCACAGTGGAGTAGATGCCCTGTGACGTCAGGTTGTTAAGCGACTCCTGATGGGCATCCTGCGAGAATATATTGCCTGGTCGCATGCGCATCTGCTGCAGCAGCACTCGTGGTCTTACGGCGGGTTTGCCACCACCAAACTTTATGGTGAGATAGCGCCTCTTCACAGAGTCTGTTATCTGTTCAAATGCCTGTCGCTTTATGCTTACCGTCGTCGAACCTATCACCCATCGGCGCATAGCATCTTCAGGGAGAGAGTCCACCAGGTGCAGTTGCAGCTGCACCTTGCCTGGGGTGTTGATGGTGTCAGCCAGATAGCTGGCGTACTTCTTCTGATAGAAGTAGTAACCCTTATTGCGAAACAGGTTGTATATGCGAGTCAGTTCGTTGTCGAGTGTGGTGACAGAGAATGGCGTGTCCTTCTTTATGAGCGACTCCGACTTCACCAATCTGCTATACGAGTCATCAGGGAAGTTGTGATACGACAGGGTGTCGATGGTAAAGAGGTGCCCGTAGTCCACATGATACTGTATCTTAGCCTCGCGAGGACGCAGCACGCTGTCTTTCTTTATCGCCTTGGGCTCACCCTCTATAATGTCGTATGTCACCTTACCATGAAAATATCCGTTGTTCTGCAGTATGTTCTCGCCTACAGAGGTGCGAAGTGGAGCATTAACATTCTGCATCAGCACAGGCTGCTTGCCAAACGAGTTGTTGAGCCACTTCTTTATCACTCCGCTCGAGTTGTGGCATGAGTTCCATATCCACAGTCCGTAGGGGAAGGGTGTGCGATGATAAGGCGAGCCAAACAGTGCACCATTAGGGGCTATGGCGAGAGCAGCCTCCAGCTCTTCCTGTGTGGCATCCTTGTGGCTACAGGGCTCGTAGTTGGTGTAGTCTATTGGTTGCAGTCCAGTATATAACTGCTCCCCAGGCTCCAACGAGGAAGTGGTGGAGCAGGAATATATTATCAACGATAACGATAACGTTAACGCTAACCTTAACCCTTTCTTATTTAAGTATTTATTTCTCATTTAAACCCTTCATCTCTTTTTCTGTTGGACGCTTCAGGCTGTCCTGTCGCATAGGTCTTATTGGCATATACACAGGGTCTTTGCCGAATATGCCCTTCAGCGTCTGAGCCTTCTTCTTCCACAGGTAGCCTGCTCCGTATTGGCTCAGGTAACCCTCGAGGTAGTCATATACGGCACGCTTGTAGAACATCTTGAGGTACTTGTTTGAGGTGTCAGACAGACGATACTGCAGTTCCACGTTGTTGAAGAACGATTTGTTCTGTCCGCTCACGTCAGGACCTGATGATACCTTGCCTCCCACCGCTATCGACAGACGGTTGTTCCAGAATCGCTTAGCAAACTTGAATGTGTAGTCATTATGCATAGTGCCGTCCTGCTCCGTAGAACTCTCCATGCCAAACGATATGTCGATGGTCTTCAGGGCGTTGCCTGCTATGGTGTTAATCTGTGACTGCAGGAATGAGTTCATTGCCGAGTTCATGGAGAAGGCTGATGTGTTGCCATCAGAAAGGTACATGCCTGTGGTGAGCATCGTCACAGCCAGTTTGCCTCGCTCCTCAGTCGACTTCATGTTGAGTTCGTCAGAGATGGTCTGGTTCTCAGGAGCCTCAATGATAAACTCCAGTCCCATGTCGTTAAGCGTCTTCGATAGCTTCACTCCCGTATTGAATGTCACCATTTGGTTCACTCCGTCCACATTGACGTTCGACTTCACCGTCTCCTTAGCCGTTATGTGCAGTCGTGGGTTCATCATCTCGCCTGTCCACTCTATGTAGCTTCCATTCTCTATGATGAAGGTCTTGAGTGGAATGACAGGCAGGGAGTACTTCATCTCACCCTCTGTTATGGTGTAGCGGCCTGTCAGCTTTGTTTCCTCATTTGCGTAGGCATATCTCAGGTCGCCGTTGCCTATCAGGTCGAGATAGTTGGAGTGAGCTCCGTCGAGCCAGCACTTTATGTGGGCACCCTCTATCACGCTGATGTTGAAGTTCATGTCCATACCGTCAACAGTAGGACGGCTGACAGTTATCGAGTCGCCACTCTGGAAGTCTGTGAATGTCACCAGTTCCTTCAGTCTGTTGTCAGTTGTGATAGGCGAGTCGCGCAGTATGTAGTACAGGTTGGTTGAAGGCAGGATGTCAATCTTTCCCCTTGCCATCAGTTTGTCGAGTTCTCCTCTTATGAATATGAAGAAGTTGACATACATCTCGCCGTATGCTTCTGACCTGCTTGTCTCTTTCGCATCAATCAGCTGGAAGTTCTGTGCTCGCATCCTCATGTCGAGTTTTATGTGGTCGAGGTCGGCAAAGTCAACAGAGCCGTGAGCCAGGAGTGGCTCATTGTTGGCTGCATACATCTGGAAGTTCTCAAAGAGCAGTCGAGAGTTCTGTATGCGTACTGGGTCGTCGTCAAACCTCAGTCTTACTCCGTATGGCACAGAGAGTAGGGCAGCATTCTCAAGGAATAGCTCGCCATTCACATTTGGCTTGCTTGTGGTGCCCTGTATGGCGAGAGTACCCTCGGCTGTTCCTTCCAGACCTATTATCTGGTCAGGCACGAAACCGTTGATTATCTGCATAGGGAACTTCTCGAAGTTCATCTTGGCATTGATGGCTTCAGTGTCGAAGTTGTACGAGCCATTGATGGTACCTATCTCTATGTCGTCTTTCTTCAGTACGCCATCCACATAGTGCGAGCCGTCGCTCATAGGCAGATAGGTAAACTCTGCACCCACATTGCCTATGTCGCAGCCTTCATAGCGAGTGTTCTGTATGTTGATGTCTGATGCCAGCGTAAACGTCTCGTCACTCTTCTGCATCACGTGGATATCTCCCCCCAGCAGTCCCTCCATGCGAGGCATGTAAGGGATACTTGCTGCTATCTTGCCTATGTCCAGCTTATTTATAGATAAGGTGAGATCTTGCAGATAGTTTTCGTTATCGTTTTCGTTATCATCCTCGTCCGTACAGTAAATCTTTATACCCGTTCCGTTGTTGGCGAGCAGGTCGAGGTTGGCATGTATGCGATTATTCTTTGCCAGCAGCACATAGTTGTCATCGTTCAGAGTGAAGATCTCGTACCCTATGGTAGGGTTCTTGGGCACCAGGTGCAGCTTTATGCCGTTCTCCTCCATTGTTGCCTCTGCCCCCAGGCGCAGAGCCATCTCGTTCTTGTCGTCAAAGAGTCTCACGCCAGTCACTATGCCGTGCTCCAGCAGTTTGCCATCGATGAGGGCATTAAACACATAGTCGTTAGGTGGCCTGTTCTGTATGTGAGCCCTGTAGTATATCTGCATGGGGTCGTTTCGCGAACCTATGCTGACAGTCACTGTGTCGAGTTTATAGCCCTGTGTGTTCAGACCGTATATCTTGGCATCGGCGAATATGCCGTCTTCGTGAGAGGTCTTCATGTCAACATCTATGAGCGAGTAATCTACCCCATAGTATTTCATCACCTCATAGATAGGGTTGTCCCTTCCGCTCTGCATCTTCAGTTTCATCTTTGGCAGGAAGTCACGCAAAGCCTGCTGGTCTATTGTCCTTGCCTTAAACTGCTTCTCCAGAGCCGCCTGCATGCGGTTTGTGCATCCCATCAGCCATTTGTATCCTCCCTGAGCATTCAGCTGCATGGCGAAGTCGCCACAGCTTATCTTTGCTGCTGTGGTGTCTCGTCTGGTGAGCACATCGAGTGCCACATCGCCCAGGTGGTGGGTTGTCACGCTGTCAGTCACCTCTATGTCTCTCACCACTCCCTGCACCTTATAGTATTGGTCCATATCGGTAGATACATCCACCTGTCCGTTGAGTGCCACAGTCAGAGGCATATCGGCAAACCTCAGCCTGTATAGGTCTGCCTTCTTCAGGTCAGTGGTTATGGCGAGGTCGGTTATCTTGCTTCCCAGTTTTCCGCTCACGTTTATGTTGCCATAAAGCATGCTTGAGCGAGAATCCACATTAGCCTTCACAATGCCGTTGTGAACTGACAACTGTGAACTGTGAATTGTGAACTGACTATACCCCTTCACATAGTGTCCCACGTTGATGTTTCTTGCCTTAGCATCCACATCGTAGCTATTCGATGCTATGTTAGCCTTCACCTTCGCCACTACCGAGCCTTTTGCGACTCCCCTCCTCTGGGAGGGGGTGGGGGAGGTCTCATAAGCCTTCACATCAGCCCAATACTCAGGACCGTTTGCAGTAACATCGGCCACTGCATGCATCGATGGTATGTTTATCATCTTGGCGGTACTGCGGTCGAGCAGAGCCTTCACGAAGTTGAGGTTGTAGGTTTGGAGGTCAGCATGCATCTTGGCGCTAAACTGCCTTGAGTAGGGGTTGTCAGCAAGAGCCATGAATCCTTTGGCATTACCACTCGCCTTGACAGAGAAGGCCGTAGGCAACTCTGCTGTAATCCAAGGGATATACACCTCTTTCATGTTTCCATGCATCACACCCTTTACCGTCAGTGGGGCTTGAGGCCAACTGTTGCGCAGGTTCTTAGGTAGGCTTGCACCAGCAAACATCATTAGGTCTTTTCTTCCTATGGCGGCATCTATCTTGCCGTCTATCTCACCGTTTTCAAGGTCGAGCGAGGTCACAGGGTTAGGTCGCATCTTGAGGTTGAGCGCCATCTTACTCGCTGGTGTCGCCAGGTTGCCGTCCACCACCATCTTTGCAGAGTCGATAGCCACCTTAGCAGTCATCGACTTCAGTTCCAGTCCGCTCTGCTCCTTCATAGACGCCTCCCGTATCAGCAGCCTTATGTCTGGGTCGCAGTAGTATATGGAATCGACTTTTAGGTTTATGTCGCTGAGTGCGAGGTCTTTGTCGTAGCCAAACTTCGATTTGCTTACAGCCAGGCTCCCCACCTTATACAATGCTTTGTTCAGGTCAAAGAAACCATCCTTGGCGCTCACATCGCTCAGTGTGGTTGCTATCAGCGGGCGCTTACCTGTCACTGAGTCGGTAGGCATGTGAACCATCACATCAGTGCCACTGATGTTGAGGTCACGAACGTATATCTTCCACAGGTTCTCCGACTCTGTGGTATCAGGCGGTACGGTGTCCGACAGTTCTACGTTTATTCGGCTGTCAGCCAGTATCACGCTACTCAGTTTTACTGTGCTGCTGTCCAGCGATACAGTGGCAACGGGTGGGGGAGTGTTGTCCACCAATAGCCTGCCTACATAGCCCTTCACTCGAGCCTCATGAATGAAGTCGGAGGTGTTGAAATGTGCCTGATTTATCTCTATCTGGTTGATTACCACCTCGCTACGGAATAGGGGTAACAACTGTACGTCAACAATAGCTTGGTGTATCAAGGCTACTGTATCTACAAGGTTTTCGTAGCCCGCAGGGCGTTTAACTGTGAACTGTGCACTGTGAACTGTGCACTGTTTCAAGCACTTCACCTCTTCTAAGCTCAGGTCAAGAGGAAATGCCAGATGTACGCCTCCCACGCTGATGTCCATCCCCGTCTCTCGGCTGGCATACTCGCTTGCCCTATCTACTGCCCACTTCTGTACTGGCGGTAGGTATAGCGCTATGGCGAGCAGCACCACCAGTACTATGGGTGTCAGTATGATGCCCAGCACTATCTTGGTGGCTCTTGCGAGGTTTTTATGTTGTCGTTCCTCTGACATGTTTTTGAGCACAAAGATACGAAGTTTACCCGAATTGTGCAAAAATATTCAAGCCGTTATTACTTTATTTGAGAAAAAAAGTGTAACTTTGCAACCGAATTTTCTAAAAATGACGGATTTACATAGTAAAAAAATACTTTATTTCGATGAACTACCTTGACAGAAATGAGTTTAACTTTCAACCTTCTGAGAAAGTTATTGAGGCTATAAAAAACTTCGACCCACAGACACTGTGCTTCTACACCCGTATCTACGACCAGGGCAAAAAGAGTGTGGTATCTGTGCGACTGAGCGAGATCTACGGTGTGCCTGAGGAGCAGGTGCTGCTGGGATATGGTGGCGAGGAGATACTCAAGAATGCCATCCACTATTTCCTCATGGAGGGTGACAATAAGAAGATTCTCATACCAGAATTCTCTTGGTGGTACTACAATCGTGTAGCAGGAGAGTGTGGTGGCACTTTCGAGATGTACCCTCTCCATGAGACTGGCGACACCTTTGCTTATGATGTTGATGAGGTCATCGAATATACCAACCGTGTGCATCCTCGTATGCTGCTCCTTGCTTCGCCTAACAATCCTACGGGCAACTGCCTGACATCTGAGGAGATAGGCAGGATAATGGAGAACATACCTGCTGAGACGATGGTCCTTGTTGATGAGGCATACGCTTCATTTATCACAACTGATGTGGACTATATCGCTCCACTTGTCAATAAGTACAACAATCTCATCATCTCTCGCACCTTGAGCAAGTTCTACGGCTTGCCAGGCCTACGTTGTGGCTTTGGCTTCATAGGCAAGGGACATGACCAGTTCCTCAGCTACTCCAATAAGTATCTGGGTTACAATCGTTTCTCTGAGGCTGTGGCATTGGCTGCACTGGAGAGCGATGAGCACTACCGCAAGGTGGCCGACGATATGGCGTGGGGACGTGACCTCTTCAAGAAGGAACTGGGTGACAAGCCTGGCTTCAAGGTCTATAAGAGTGTGGCAAACTTCATCCTCATAAAGTACCCAACAGAGATAAAGGAGGCTCTGCAGAAGGCACTTGCAGCCAAGGACTATAAGATTAAGTTCATGACAGATAAGGGCCTTGAGGACTGCCTTCGCATCACCCTCGGCAGACGTGAGCAGGTGCAGATGGTAGTGGATACTATTAAGGAATGCCTATGAAAGCTATTATATTGGCAGCTGGTACGGCATCACGCCTTCGTCCACTGACAGAACATACTCCCAAGAGCCTGCTCAACATCGGCGATAGACCCCTGTTGCAGCGCTCCATGGATGCCTTGATACAGGGCGGGGTAAAGGATTTTGTCATCGTGACGGGTTACCTCCATGAGCAGATAGAGCAGTTTGTCACCAAGACCTATGGCGAGGCTATCAGCGTGACGTTCATTCACAATGACGTCTATGACTCCACCAACAATATCTACTCCCTGTGGCTGGCACGTCCAGAGGCTGAGGGCGAGGACTTCCTACTCCTCGATAGCGACCTGCTCTACGACCCTCAGATTGTTAAGCGAGTTCTCGAACAAGAAGCACCTAACGTGCTGACACTCATACGTCATACACTCGGCGAGGAAGAGATGAAGGTGGTGACCGATGCTGATGGTGCCATCCTCGAGATAAGCAAGACGTGCAGCCCCTCCGATGCTGCTGGCGAGAGCCTCGGCATAGAGAAGATTGGCAAGGCATA
Source organism: Prevotella sp. (assembly GCA_017642485.1). Taxonomy (GTDB): domain Bacteria; phylum Bacteroidota; class Bacteroidia; order Bacteroidales; family Bacteroidaceae; genus Prevotella. The sequence goes on from JAGCPC010000042.1 coordinate 12,872, forward strand.
TTCTGTGGCACTCTACAAGGAACTCGACGTGATGATGAACCAAGAACACCTCGAGAATAAGTTCTACGAACTCGCCTTCGAACGTCTTATCCCCCAGGGCCACACCTACAAGGTTCTCGATGTCACAGAGTATTTCTCTTGCGAACTCGATACCGTAGAGGATTTTGAGAATGCCAAACAGAAGATTCCAGCAGAACTTTATTAAGAAGTTAGAGAAGTTAAAGAAGTTAGAGAAGTTAAAGAAAGAAAAATGAACAAACTAAGACAGAAGACAATGTCAACGCTCAAGTCATCCGATACGGAGGATTGGCTTGACTACCGTGTTATACGCCCACTGAGTTATCTGTGGGCTTTGTTGTTTGCTAAACTCGACATTCACCCCAACACGGTGACCATCATGTCGATGATAATAGGTGTCATCAGTGCCTATTTCTATGCACAGCCCAGCTTCATCTATGATGGATGGAATGGTCTCATCATCAACCTCATAGCTGTGTTCCTCTTGCTATGGGCAGACATTTTCGACTGCTGTGATGGACAGTTGGCACGTATGACAGGCAAGAAGAGCCGTCTTGGCCGCATACTCGATGGTATGGCGGGCTTTGTCTGGTTCATACCTATTTATCTCGCACTTGTATATCGCTTCTACCTTCACCACGATATAGAGTTTGGGTGGTTAGGTATAGAAAACAATGAGCAGAACACACTCATAGCCACAGCCATAGTGTTTGTGCTGGGTGTCATCTCTGGTTTCCTCGGCATGGGAGCCCAGCAGCGCCTGGCCGACTATTACATACAGGTGCACCTCTTCTTCCTCAAGGGTGAGAAGGGTAGTGAACTCGACAACTCGGTGGCTCAGCAAAAGGCATACGATGAGACCCCTTGGGAGGGCAACCGCCTGTGGAAATATTTCCTCAAGACCTATGTCGATTACACTAAGAAGCAGGAAGCCACCACACCTGAGTTTCAGCGTATGATGGCAGTGCTGAAGGATAAGTACGGCAGTGCCTCTGACATCCCTACCGAACTGCGTGAGGAGATACTCCGTGAGTCACGTGGCGTACTGCCTTGGAATGGTGCCCTCACCTTCAATTTCCGTGCCATGATGTTCTGGATATTCTGTCTCTGTGATGTCCCAGCCCTCAATTTCGTATGGGAAATCTTTGGCATGGGCCTCCTCTGGGCTTACACCCGTCATCGCCACGAGTCATTCTGCAAAAGAATAGCCGACAGGTTGAAGATTGAAAATTGAAGATTGAAAATTGAAAATTATGATTTGCACAAACAGAATTACCGTAAACTGTAAACCGTAAACTGTAAACTGTGAACTGTGAACTGCCATGTCCTGGACCCGTCAAAGACTAAATAACCTCTTCTTCATCATCGGAGTGCTCGCATGTGTCGTCATGCTCTTCACCTTCGATGTAAGTTTTGTTGAGCTGTGGCAACACCTCACCAAGGCAGGCTATTGGCTCGTACCCATCATCGGCGTGTGGGTGCTCATCTATGGCATCAATGCTGCCTCATGGTGGTGTGTTATCAAGGGAGTCATGTCCTCCCATGCAGAGGGCAGTCAGGAGGGGGCTCTCAGTCCTTGGCGCATCTTCCGCCTCACCATATCAGGCTATGCCCTCAACTACGCCACTCCCGTTGGTGGTCTGGGAGGCGAACCCTATCGCATCATGGAACTCTCACGTGACATCGACAAGCACCAAGCAACCTCGTCTGTCATCCTCTATGCCATGATGCATATCTTCGCCCACTTCTGGTTTTGGTTCTCAAGCATCTTCCTATACCTTATCCTCGCAGCCTTCGGCGACCTCCCCTTAAACGTGCCCATCAGCCTCACCCTCGGCTTCATCGCTCTGCTCTTCTTTGGAGCCTCATACGTCTTTGCCAAGGGTTATAAGAATGGCGTGGTGCTCACTGTGCTGGGTTGGCTTAGCAAGATACCAGGGCTGAAGGGATGGAGCCAGCGTTTCAAGGAGCGCCATAACGATGCCCTGCATAATGTCGATACACAGATAGCAGCACTCTTCTCTCAGGACAAGAAGGCATTCTATAGCAGCCTCCTCTTAGAGTACGCCTCACGCTGGGCGCAGAGTCTCGAAGTGCTCTTTATGCTCCTGCTCTTCGGAGTGGATAATGGTGGAGGCATCGACGGCATAATGCTCACCTACCTACATTCTGTCCTCATCGTGGCACTCACTACGTTCTTTGCCAACCTCATAGGTTTCCTGCCCATGCAGATTGGTGTGCAGGAGGGCGGCTTCGTCCTCTCCATCGCTGCTCTCGGACTGTCAGCAGCCCTCGGCATCTTTGTCAGCATCATCTGTCGAGTACGTGAGATAGTATGGATCTTCATAGGCATCATGCTTATGAAACTCCCTGAGAAGCAGTCTCGCCAATAACATCCTGTGTGGATTATTTCTTTTCATGCCAAGGCTAATGACATTCTGATAAGTGATATGGGCTTTTTCTTTACAAAGTGTCAGAAGAAAAAGTACATGAAAAATATGCGAAATAGACGTCTGGGGAGTGTATAAAAAGGGTTTGTGATGCTAAAGCATAGAGTTTGCAAGCTTAAAGCATAGGGTTTATCATGCTAAAGCTATGGGTTTATAAGCCAAAAGCATAGCTTTTATACTGCATTTTTCGCCGTTTTTTAGCAAAAAATCTGCAATTTTCGAGGCTAAAAAATCCTCTCGAAATCTCAACAAGCTAAGTGTCAGAGAGTTATAAAAAATCGTGAGATTTTAAAATTTGGAATCCTCGTAGCAGTTGGTGGAAAATATCGCAAGGAAACAGTATTTGCAAAAATCAAAGTGTAAGCAAGCTCCCGATTTTCCTTACAAAGTGTCAGATGTTTGGCACTGTGCATTGTGCATTGTGAATTGTGAACTGTGAATTGTGAATTGAAGTGACCTCTTAGTGACCTCTTAGCACTCCTACCTCACTATCGAGAACCCGCATGAATACTGGGCTGAAGACCTCTATAGTGAGGTTAGGGGGTTTTTCACGCGAAAACTTTTTTTCTGCAGAAAATTTGTGTATTTGCTTCAATAGTCTTTATACCCCCTCCTAGCTCCCCCGTTTGGCGGGGGAGAGCAACGGCAAAAGAAAAAATAAATCGAAATTTATTTTGTCATTTGCGCTCGTTTTTGTACCTTTGTAGTCAGTTGTGAAAACACAGCTTTAATCTATGATTAACAAAGACTGATTAAGACCTAAACTATGGCTAAGAATAATAGTAATGAACGTGCTGAACTGCACAAGACGATATGGGAGATAGCTAACAACCTGCGTGGCTCCGTAGATGGTTGGGAGTTCAAGGCTTATGTGCTGGGCTCTATCTTCTACCGCTTTATATCTGAGAACATCTGCGACTACATCCACAAACTGATGGCGGATGCTGGCGAGCCCGACTTCGACTATGCTACCATCAGCGACGAGATGGCTGAGCGCATACGCCAGAAGATGGTGGAGGAGAAGGGTTACTTCATACTGCCCTCACAGCTGTTTCATAATGTGGTGGCAAGGGCCGATAAGGATGAAAACCTCAATGAGCACCTCACCCAGATATTCCGCTCCATCGAGGCATCGGCACAGGGCACAGCGTCAGAGGACGACATGCGAGGCCTCTTCTCCGACTTTGCCGTTGACAGTTCGGCACTGGGCTCTACGGTCATCAGGCGCAACCAGTTGCTTGCCAAGGTGCTCAAGACCGTAGCCACTATGGACCTGGGCAGTCGCTATGACGATACCGACAACGACACCTTTGGCGACACCTACGAATACCTCATGCAGATGTATGCCTCAGAGGCTGGCAAGAGCGGTGGCGAATTCTTCACCCCTCAGCAGGTGAGCGAGGTGCTGGCAAGGATAGCCTCACACGACAACCCCAACATACAGAAGGTTTACGACCCCGCCTGTGGCTCAGGCTCCCTGTTGCTTAAGTTTGCCAAGACGGTGGGCAGGCTGAACCCCAACCTGCAGTACTTTGGTCAGGAGGTGAACCCCACCACCTACAACCTGTGCAGGATAAACATGTTTCTGCACAACATCAACTTTGACAACTTCGACATACGTCTTGATGACACCCTGCTGCATCCTCAGCACATGGACGATGCCCCCTTTGATGCCATAGTGAGCAATCCGCCTTACTCGCTCAAGTGGGAGGGTAAGGACAACACCATACTCATCAACGACCCTCGCTATGCGCCAGCAGGAGTGCTCGCCCCTAAGAGTGCTGCTGACCTTGCCTTCACCATGCACATGTTGTGGCACCTCAGCGAGCGAGGCACAGCGGCTATAGTAGAGTTTCCTGGTGTGCTCTACCGTGGTGGTGATGAGAAGAAGATACGCCAGTACCTCATCAGCCATAACTATGTGGACTGTGTCATCCAGTTGCCAGCCAACCTCTTCTTCGGAGTGGGCATAGCCACCTGCATCATAGTGCTCAAGAAGAGTGCCAAGAAGGACTCCTCAGTACTCTTCATCGATGCCAGCAACCTATATAAGAAGGAGGGTAACAAGAATAAACTCATGCCTGAGCATCAGGATAAGATTTTTGAACTTTATGCTAACAGAAAGGATGAGCAGTATCTTGCTAAGCTGGTGAAGAACGACGACATACTCGCCAACGACAGCAACCTCTCCGTCTCCAGCTATGTGGAGCAGGAGGACACTCGCGAGAAGATAGACATCAAGAAAGTTAATGCAACACTCAAAGACCTTGTAGCAGAGAGCAACGAGCTGAATACCAAGATTGAAACCATCATTAAGGAATTAGGAGAGTAAGCTATGGAATTGGCTGTCGGCATCATAACATTATTGGTAGCGTTGGCAACTCTGTACGTAAGTTATATAACCTATAACTATGCTAAGCAGAGCGACAAGAAAAGAAAAAAAGAGGAACTTGCCCTAAAAGAAGCCATGCTTAAAAGAATGAAGAGCCACGACTATTGGTCAGGAATGAACCAAAATGTTGCAAACACAATATTCCCAAAGATAAAGGTGCTTGAGGCAGAAATTAATGAACTAAAAAGGCAATTGTAATCATGGTGGAGTGGAAAAAAATAGAAGATATGGGCTCATTTTTTGGAGGTCTTACAGGAAAGAGGAAAGAAGACTTCGTGGATGGTAATGCGAGGTTCATTACCTATATGAATGTTTTTTCTAATCCATCATTAGACACAACTGCTACTGGCTCCGTTAGAATTGGAGAAAAAGAAAAGCAGAATAAAATCCAAAAGGGTGATATTCTTTTCACTGGTTCATCAGAAACTCCTGATGAAGCAGGTATGTCATGTGTTGTGACGAAGGATTTGGATGATGATTATTATATGAATAGTTTTTGTTTCGGAATACGCATAACTACACCTTCACTATATAATCTTGATTATCTGAAGCACCTGCTTCGCTCTGCAAAAACACGAAAAAATATATCAAAATCATCAAGTGGTGTTACAAGATTTAATGTTTCAAAAGCAAGATTTGGAAAAATTCTTATCCCCATTCCTTCCCTCCAAGAGCAGGAGCGGATAGTCAACATCCTCGATACATTCACTGCAAGCATAGACAACCTAAAGGCACAGATAGAGCAAAGGCGCAAGCAATATGAGCACTATCGTGACTCTCTCCTCGACCTTGAAGGAAAGCCTGGGGTGGAAATGAAAACGTTGGGGGAGGTGTGTATAATAAAAACGGGACGGGGTATAACTCAAAAGGACTGTTCTGATGGTGCTCCTTATCCTGTAATGAGTGGAGGGCAGACCCCTATGGGAAATTATAAAGAGTATAATAGAGAAGGAAATACTGTTACAATTTCGCGAGTGGGAGCTTATGCAGGTTTTGTTAGCTTTATGACAGAAAGATTTTATTGTAATGACAAATGTTTTTCTGTAATACCTAATAAAGTTATAGATATAGAGCCTAAGTTTCTATATTCTCTATTAAAGAATAATGAAAAGTCAATAAAGGAGTTACAGAGCGAGGGAGGCGTACCAACTATAAATACAAAAAAAATAGGAGGTATATCCATCCCCCTCCCCCCACTTTCAGAGCAGGAGCGCATAGTGAGCATCCTCGACAAGTTTGAAGCATCGATAGCGAACCTTGAGGCTCAGCTGGAGCAGAGGCAGAAGCAATACGAATACTACAGGGAGCGATTGCTGACATTTGAGAAGTCGGAATAGTCAGAGGAACAGCAAGTGTTGAGCGAAGCGAAAAAAGCTGTGAGAGAAGGAAAACAATAGCAACAACCAATAAAAAAACGAAAAAGAGGATATGACAGAACAGAACAAAGACACTGATACGATGGGGAATAAGCCTCTGCCCAAGGTGCTGCTTAACGAGGTGCAGTATCAAGACCTCTACTTCTATCAGAAGAGCGAGGTACTGTATGTCTTGTCTTATCACTTTGCAAAACGTTTTCTGAGCAGCAAGGGCGACCGCACGGTCGATCAGATGATACAGGCGGCTCGCTCTGGCAAACAAAATATCATAGAGGGATTTGCCGACGGAATGACATCGACAGAGATGCAGCTGAAACTGCTCAATGTGGCTCGCTCATCGCTGAAGGAACTGCGAGCTGACTATGAGGACTACCTACGCACCAGAGAGCTGACCCTATGGGACGACAGCCACCCTCGCTATAAAGAGATGCTGACATTCTGCAGGAAGCACAACCAGGTGACGGACTACGAGCCTTACCTCAAGCGATGGAGTGATGAGGAGATGTGCAACATAGCGCTGACCCTTCTACACATGACTGACAAGATGATGAAAACCTACCTGGGAGGACTGGATCAGCAATTTGTGACACAGGGAGGCATAAAGGAAAGGATGTATGCAGCTCGCACAGGCTACCGCAAGGGGGTGGATGAAGAGCTGCAACGACTGAGAGAAGCTAACAAGAGCCTGCGCCAGCAGGTACCTATATTGGAGCAGCGCATAGAGGAGCTGGAGCGCGAAAAGCGCCACCTCGAGGTGCTACTGATGCAAGCAAGAGGAGGGAAGAAGGACTAACAAGGGCTAGCAGGACTAGTCGAACTAGTGGAACTAGTAGCACTAGTAGCACTAGTCGAACTAGCCAAAACTAGTGGAACTAGCTTAAACTAGCTTAACCCAGCTAAAACCAAAAAAAAGAAAGCCTATGACAGACGACTACAAAATAATAGTAGAGCAGGAGAAGCAGACGGTGATGGCCCACTACGAGGTGGAGCCAAAGCCTGACGGTGGGCACCAGAGCGAGGCAAGACTGGAGGCTGAGCTCATAGCACAGCTGCAGAGTCAGGGATATGACTATGTGAAGGTGAAGGATGAGAGCGGATTGCTGAGCAACATGCGCCAGCAGTTGGAGGCACTCAACGACTACCGCATGAGAGACAGCGAATGGGCGAGGCTGGTGCCGCTGATATCCAGTGAGCAGATGACCATAGAAGACAAGACGGAGATGATACAGGGTAAGGGCTACATACTGAGCCTGACGCTCGACAATGGCTTGACGAAAAACATAAAACTCATAGACAAGGGCAACATATACAACAACTGCCTGCAGGTGATAAACCAGTATGAGGTGGAGGGAGGAGCACACAAGAACCGCTACGACGTGACCATACTGGTGAACGGCCTGCCACTGGTGCACATAGAGCTGAAGAAGCGAGGGGTGAACATAAAGGAGGCCTTCAACCAGATAAACCGCTATCAGAGGGAGTCATTCTGGGCAGGCAGGGCGATGTTTGACTTTGTGCAGATATTCGTGATAAGCAACGGCACTGAGACAAAATACTACAGCAATACCACCCGATATGCCAAGGAACAGCAGAACTCTGTGGGCAGACAGAAGAAGACGGATGGCAACACCTTTGAGTTTACATCATACTGGACTGACCAAGACAACAATCTGCTGACTGACCTGAGAGACTTTACCACCACATTCTTTGCCAAGCACACCATACTCAACCTGCTGACAAAGTACTGCGTATATAACGTGGACAGGCAGCTGCTGGTGATGCGACCATACCAGATAGCAGCTACGGAGAAGATACTGCTACGCATACAGACGGCCATATACAACAAATGGCAAGGCACCATAAAGGCTGGGGGATATATATGGCACACCACAGGTTCGGGCAAGACGCTGACATCATTCAAGACGGCTCAGCTGGCATCGCGAATGGAGCAGGTGAAGAAGGTGCTCTTCGTGGTGGACAGAAAAGACCTGGACTACCAGACGATGAAGGAGTATGACAACTTTGAGCCTAACAGTGCCAACTCCAACTCATCGGCAAGGATACTGCTCCGACAGATGAAGGACGATGAGGCAAGCATCATCATCACAACCATACAGAAGCTGTCGAACCTGCTGAAGCCTAACATATACGATAAGGACGAGAGACTGAGGGAGATACTGGACAGGGAGAACATAGTGCTGATATTCGATGAGTGCCACAGAAGCCAATTTGGCGACATGCGCCAGCTGATAGCCCGTAGGTTTAAGAGGTACATGATGTTTGGCTTCACGGGCACCCCGATATTTGCTGCCAATGCCCACACGGGAGGCAAATACCACACTACGGCACAGCTGTTTGGTGGTGAGCCAGACAAGGACGGCAAACCCACCCGACCGCTGCACACATACACCATCATCAATGCCATAAGGGATAACAACGTGCTGAGGTTCCACGTGGACTATCAGAGCACCATGAAGATGAAGAGCGAGGTGGACAGCAAGCAGGTGTGGGGCATAGACACCGAGGAGGCTCTGCACAACCCCAAGCGCATCAGCATAGTGACTGACTACATACTCAACCACTTCAACGACAAGACGAAGCAGATGGCTGATGCATACGGCATGAGCCGACTGACGAACGTGAGCGAGGTGGTGAAGGCTAAGAATGCTGAGGAACAGAAGGTGCGCATAAAGACCAGAGGATTTAACTCCATCTTTGCTGTGGATAATGTGAAGACTGCCATAATGTATTATGACGAGTTTAAGAAGCAGCTGAAGGAGCAGGGCAATGAGGACTTCAAGGTAGCCACCATATTCACATACTCAGCTAACGAGGAGGAGGACGAGACAGGAACCCTGGAAGACGAGAACCCAGAGGATGCAGGCAACCTCGACGCAACATCGAAGGAGGCTCTGCAAAGGGCTATAGATGACTACAACAGGACGTTTGGCACCACATACAGCGTGGATGGAGAATCATTCCAGAGCTACTATAAGGACGTTTCGCTGAGAATGAAGAATAAGGAGATAGACGTGCTGATAGTGGTGGGCATGTTCCTCACAGGGTTTGATGCCAAGACACTCAACACACTGTGGGTGGACAAGAACCTGAAGATGCACGGACTGTTGCAGGCTTACAGCCGTACAAACCGAATACTCAACTCAGTGAAGAACTGTGGCAACATAGTGTGCTTCCGCAATCTGGAAGAGGCTACGAACAAGAGCCTGTCAATATTTGGCGACAAGGATGCAGGGGGACTGATATTCATGAAGTCGTTTAAGGAATACTACGAAACGGGCTATGAAGACGAGAAAGGCAGAGTGCATGAGCCATACACAGAGCTGATAAAAAGGCTGTTGGGGCTATACCCAGTGGAGAATATTCCTAACATAATAGACGAGGAAGAGAAGAAGAAGTTTATCAGACTGATGGGCGAACTGCTGAGGCTGAGAAACGTGCTGGTGGCCTTCGATGAGTTTACTGAGGATAAGCAGCTGATAGACAAGATGAGGCTGGACGACTATCTGGGATGGTATAATAGGCTGCATGAGGAGTTCAGACCTGAGCACCATGATGAGAAGGAGAGCATCGATGACGACATAGTGTTTGAGATGGAACTGGTGAAACAGGTGCAGGTGAACATCAACTACATACTGAAACTGGTGCAGAAATATCATGACTCCAACTGCCTGGACAAGACCATAGTGGTGCAGATAAGGAAAGAGATAGACGCCAGTCCTGACATGAGAGATAAACGCGAACTTATAGAGAAGTTCATAGCCCAGATGACACCCGAAAGGGGCGATATAGACAGCGAATGGGAGAGGTTCATCAGAATAGAACGCGAGAACCAGCTGGACGCTATCATCAAGGAGGAGAAACTGAAAAGGAAAGAGACGGAGCAGTTTATGAAGCGTGCCTTCATGGATGGCTATGTGACCGAGACTGGCACAGGTATAGCCAAGATACTGCCTCCGATAAACCCCTTCCTGCCTGAGAGCGGTGAGAAGAAACAGACGGTGCTGGAGAAACTGAAGGACTTCTTCAACCGCTTTGTCAATACCACCAGCGGACTGTTTAATGAGATAAAGCTCAACAGCATAGAGGACGATAAGGAGGTGCGCGACCTCGTATTCAACCTGCTACACATGAAGGCTGACATCGACAACCTGACACTGCAGAGAGAGGTAACCGACCAGTTTGGCGAGCGCTATCCAGATATGACACCGAGTGACTGGCATCGCATCATCATGGACTATACACCGCTTGTGAAGGACTCCCTAAAGGCAAGAATCATCAGCATGAACCCACCACAGGACTACAGCATGGCTGCTGAGGAGAGGGAACCTTGACCTTAACGATAACCTTAACCATAACATATAGATGATAGATGATAGATAATAGATAACCTCAACCTTAACGATACGCTGACGATATGTATGTTCTATTATAGAGGGTTGCAGAATTGGGGACACATAAATGGTTATATGACAGATACTTGTCTGACTGCACAGGATAACTTCAAGGTGGTCTTGGACTATTTTAAGATAGGTTATTAAGCTGTTTTTTCTTACACCCTGATATCGGAAATGTGAAAATAGTTTTGTAACTTTGTAGCGTGAATATAATGTGACGATATATGAGAAGAGTAATTTTGGGACTACTGATGCTGCCGATGATGGCACCGGGACAGACGCTGGAGGAGTGTCAGCAGGCAGCGGAGCGCAACTATCCGCTGATACGACAGTATGGGCTGATAGAGAGGACGACGGAGCTGACGGTGGCCAACATACGTAAGGGATGGCTGCCACAGGTGACGGCATCGGCACAGGCGACGTATCAGAGTGACGTGACGGCGTTTCCA
>JAGCPC010000006.1 GCA_017642485.1 Prevotella sp.
GAACTGTCCCTGGTCGGCGCTGACGATCTTGCTGAGCTCAGAGCTGGAGTTGTCGGCGAACTGCTGTGCCGTCTGCTGTGCATTTTTTATTGCCTCGGCCATCATCTTGGGTTTAAGACTCTGGAATGACACGAGGTCGTATTTTACGGGGTTCTCATAGCCACCATCGACGATGGCGATGCCCTGCTGGAGGAGTTCGCCCTGGCGACTGATGAGCGAGCGTACCAGTTTCACATTGCCTGAAACGACGGTGATGGTAGAGGTGATATTATAGCGGTAGTCGCGCCTGTTGTCCATATAGCGCTCAGCATTCATATCGATAACCGTAGGAGCTCCGATGCTTATCTCGTTGTCCTTGATGCCATTATCAATGAGGAAACGCTTTATGGTAGCTGTAGTATGATTGATCTTGGAATAGAGCATAGGGAGGTCATCGCCTATCTCCTTGGTCTGTATAGGCCACGTCACCCTGTCGGCATCCACGATATGCTCAGAGAGTCCCTTTACTGTCACCTTACGATCCTTGTTGGTGAAATTGTCGATGCCACCCTTGAGGCATAGGCCCAGGATGAGCATGCCCAGTACCAAACCGCCTGCTATGATACCTGCTGCTGTTGTGCTATTGTTCTTCATAATCACCTGTTTTGTTGTCTATCGTTTGTTTCTATCAAGTCGGGATGACCAGACTCGAACTGGCGACCCCTGCGTCCCGAACGCAGTGCGCTACCAACTGCGCTACATCCCGTAATTGCCTGCAAAGGTAATAAAAAAAGTTGAAAGTTGAAAGTTGAAAGTTTTTTTGCCCCACCCCCTTAATATATCTCAAACGCTCCGAGGAGGAGTATCACCAAGAGGACAGGTACTATGTACTTGAGCATGACGACGTACACTGGTTTGCGCCAGAAGTGGTAACCATTAAGTCGCATCTCACCCACGAGGAGATCTGGGCGCGTCACCCATCCTATCAGTATGCACGTGCAGATGGCGAGGAATGGCATCAGTACATTGTTGCTCACGTAGTCAAAGATGTCGAGTATCTGTCCTACCGCCCCATTAGGCAGTTCGTACTCGAAATAGAGCACGTTATAGCCGAGATTGACCACTACGGCGAGTAGCATACCCCATGCTGTGATGACCTTCACGGCCTTCTTGCGTTGCCACTGAAACTTGTCCATCACGCCCGACACACACGCCTCGAGGATGCTCACCGCACTCGTAAGGGCTGCAAAGAGTACCAAGAGGAAGAAAGACAACCCCAACAAGTCACCCACGAAACCCAAGGAGCCAAACACCCTGGGGAGACTCACGAACATCAGTCCTGGACCTGCTGACATGCCCTCTGTGCCAGAGAATACATATACCGCAGGGATAATCATCAGACCAGCAAGGAGGGCAATCGCCGTATCGCACATCTCAATGCGGTCAACGGCCTGTCCGAGATTTACATTCCTCTTCATATACGAACCGTATGCCACCATGATACCCATAGCGATGGAGAGCGAATAGAAGAGCTGTCCAGTAGCATCAAGCGCTATCATGAGAAAACGCTTGAGGGTGAGGCCGTCGAAGTTGGGTATCAGATATACCAAAGCACCCTCCAAACCCGTACGAGTCACACCATTAGCATCGGTATGGCTCAGCGTGAGCCCATAGAAGGCAATAAAGACCACAAGGAAAAGCAATGCCGGCATCACTATACGAGAGAAACGCTCTATGCCCTTCTCCACCCCTCGGCTCACCACGTAGTATGTCATAAAGGAGAAAACGCCAAGACACACCATAGGTTGCCAACTGTCAGAGACAAAGGAGCCGAAATAGCCCTCCTGCTCGGCACTGCTGCCATCAAACGTGAGATACACGGTGAGGTATTTAAGCACCCATCCGCCTATGACACAATAGTAGGGGAAGATGATAAAGGGAATGACAAACGATAGCACGCCAAGAAATGCCCACTTACGATTGAAGTATCCATAAGCCGTAAGCGGTCCCTGCTTAGAGCGACGACCTATCGCCACCTCGGTGATAAGCAACGTAAAGCCGAACGTCAGCGCCAGCACTACATAGATGCACAGAAAGAGTCCGCCACCATCACGTGCTGCCAGGTACGGGAAACGCCAAATGTTTCCCAATCCTACAGCACTGCCAGCAGCCGCCAGTACGAAACCCAGTCCGCCGCTGAAGGTCCCACGGTGAGCGTCAGCTCCCAGTTGTTTTGCGCTATGTGACTCCTTACTTGTCATAACTAAATTGCAAAGTTACTAATTTTCTGTTAAACAAGTGCGAAGCGACTCTTTTTTGTTGACATAAATCAATCTGGTATGTTAAAGTTTATCAAAACAAAGACTTCTCTCGCTTGCCTATAAAAAATAATGTGTAATTTTGCAATCTATTACGAAACCGAATAAAGTGCAAGGAGTTTTCAAAGCAAAGATAACACTCCCCCAAAACAGACAATAATAATAAGGAGAAAGATAAATGAAAAAATTGATGACAATTGTTGCTGTTGCTGCATTGTTAGTATCATGTGGCGGACAGTCAGGTAAGCCAAACTTTGGCGACAATGAGTACGCAGTACGCACCATTGGAGCTTCGAGCGCCGACCTTGAGACCTCCTACCCTGCAACCTTCAAGGGTATGCAGGATGTAGAGATACGTCCGAAGGTGGCTGGTTTTATAACCAAGGTGTACGTAAAAGAAGGACAGACGGTAGGTGCAGGTCAGGTATTGTTTGAGATAGACAATGTGACCTACAAGGCCGCTGTCAATCAGGCACAGGCTGCAGTAGTGTCAGCTCAGAGTGCCCTCAACACGGCTAAACTGACATACGACAACGCTCAGAAGCTGCATGCTGCCAACGTAATAGGCGACTACGAGCTTCAGTCAAGCAAAAACCAGTATGAGAGTGCTCAGGCAGCTCTGGGACAGGCTAAGGCAAGTCTCATGTCAGCTCGCGACCAACTGAGTTTCTGCTCTGTCAAGAGTCCAACAAGTGGTGTTGTCGGTTCACTGCCTTACAAGGTTGGTGCACTCGTGAGTGCATCGATAGCAGAGCCTTTCACCACTATCTCGAATGGTTCGCAGGTTGACGTGTATTTCTCACTCAACGAGAAGGATGTCATCGAGTTTACCAAGCAGTATGGATCGCTGCAGGCTGCAATCAACCAGATGCCAGCACTAAAACTCAAACTCGCTGACGGCACCATCTATGGCAGTCAGGGTAAGGTGACCAAGGCATCGGGCATCATAGACCCCGTAACAGGCACAACGAGTTTTATTGCTTCTTTCCCCAACCCACAGCACATACTGAAGTCTGGTGGTTCGGGTAATGTACTTATCCCCCACAAGGCTACAGGTGCCATCATAATACCTCAGGACGCAACTGTTGAGGTACAGGACAAGCACTTTGTTTACGTAGTAGGCAAGGACAACAAGGTAAAATATACCGAGATAACCATTGACACACAGAACGATGGTCAGAACTACATCGTCACCTCTGGACTGAAGAAGGGCGACAAAATAGTAGTATATGGCGTCAACCAGCTCAATGAGGGTATGGAAATCAAACCTATCAGCGAAGCTGACTATGCAAAGAAAATCAAGAAAGCCGAAGAACTCTCCAAGGTTCAGGGCGATGGTGTCTTTGCCGTTATTAAGGCGCTGAAGTCGTAACAGTTCACAGTTCATAGTTCATAGTTCACAGTTCATAGTTCGCAGTTATTATGAAACTAGATAATTTTATCAACAGACCGGTACTCTCTACCGTTATATCCATTCTCATCGTGATATTGGGTGTAATCGGTTTGGTGTCACTGCCTATCGAGCAGTATCCGGATATTGCGCCACCAACCATCGTGGTGCGTGCATATTACCCTGGTGCCGATGCACAGACGGTGCAGAACTCTGTGCTTGCTCCGCTTGAGGAACAGATTAACGGTGTTGAGGGCATGACCTACATGACCTCATCAGCCACCAACGATGGTTCAGCATCCATCACCATACTTTTTGAGCAGGGCTCTAATGCCGATATGGCACAGGTCAACGTACAGAACCGTGTGTCACAGGCTTCAGCATTGTTGCCTGCCGAAGTGACACAGGGTGGTGTGACGGTGCAGAAGCGTCAGACCTCCAACGTGCTCATCATGGCACTCACATCAGATGGCAGGTATGACGAGAAATTTCTCAGTAACTATGCTGATATCAATATCATACCTGAGATGAAGCGTATCGACGGTATAGGTGACTGTGAGTCAATCGGCTTGAAGACCTATACCATGCGTCTGTGGCTTGACCCAGCCAAGATGCACGACCTCAAATTGATACCTTCAGATGTGGTGACAGCCCTCGCTGAGCAGAATATCGAAGCTGCTCCAGGTAAGTTTGGTGAGCAGTCCACACGCCAGTATGAGTATGCAATGAAATATACTGGCCGTCTGAAGACACCAGAGGAGTTTGGCAACATGATCATCAAGACTGATGACATGGGACGCGTGCTACGTGTCAAAGATGTGGCAAAGGTTGAGATGGGTGCACTGTACTACACCGTGCAGTCTCAGATGAATAGCCATCCTGGCGTGGTGATGTTGGTATCACAGCGTGCAGGTTCTAATGCTACCAAACTCGCTACCGATGTAAAGAAGACAGCCGAGAAACTATCCAAGACATTCCCTCCTGGCATGGAGATAAGGTATGTGATGGACGTAACGGAATTCATCTACGCCTCACAGCATGAGGTGGTGAAGACCCTTGTCGAGGCACTTATCCTGGTGTTTATCGTGGTGTTCATATTCTTGCAGGACTTCCGTTCTACTATCATCCCTATGATAGCCGTGCCGGTATCATTGGTGGGTACTATGTTCTTCCTCAATGTCATAGGCTTCTCCATCAACTTGCTTACCCTCTCTGCCCTTGTGCTTGCTATCGCCATAGTGGTCGATGATGCCATAGTGGTGGTCGAGGCGGTGCACGCTAAACTCGATATGGGCTACAAGAGTGCGCGTAAGGCAAGTATCGATGCCATGAACGAGATTTCGGGTGCCATCATCTCCATCACCCTCGTGATGTCAGCGGTGTTCATCCCTGTGTCATTCATGAGTGGCACCACAGGTACATTCTATCGTGAGTTTGGTCTTACGATGGCTATGTCTATCATCATCTCAGCTGTCAATGCATTGACACTCTCTCCTGCTCTGTGTGCTATATTGCTGAAGCCACACAGCGAAGGAGGCGAGCATAAGCAGGGTTTCAAGGAACGTTTCTTTACAGGTTTCAACACCTCTTATGATAAGTTGCAGGCAAAGTACCAGAAAGCGGTAAGTACCATCGTTCACAAACCTATCATCGCTTTCGCAGCTGTGGTTATAGGTATTGTGGCACTCGTGGGCAGCGCTATGTTCACCAAGTCAGGTTTGGTGCCTGATGAGGATACTGGCACTGTGTTCGTAACTGTTTCCACCCCTCCAGGCACATCATTGGCAAAGACTGACTCGGTGATGAACCAGGTACAGCGTATGTTGAGCAACAACCCTGCAGTAGAGAACTCCATGCGTGTAACGGGTTACAACCTTATCGCTGGTCAGGGTTCAAACCAGGGCACATTCTTCGTAAGTCTTAAGCCTTTCGACGAGCGTAACCGTTCTGAGTACTCTACCATGGTGCTGGGTATGATATACAAGCAGACAGCGGTAATCAAGGGTGCTCAGATACTAGCCTTCCAGCCACCTATGGTGTCAGGTTTCTCTGCTACCAACAGTATGACATTCGCTATGCAGGACCGTACAGGTGGTTCGCTCGACAAGTTCTTTGGCATCACCAAGGACTTTATCGCCGAGCTCAACAAGCGTCCTGAGTTCTCTAACGTCATGACAGCCTTCAACTCTTCATATCCACAGTTTATGATTGACGTTGACGTAGCTAAGTGTAAGCAGGCTGGCATATCACCTAAGACGGTACTCTCAACCATGCAGGGCTACTACGGTGGTCTGTACTCAAGTAACTTCAATAGTTACGGTAAGCTCTACCGCGTATATGTGCAGGGCGATCCTAAGACTCGTGAAGACAAGACTTCGCTGCAAAATGTATATGTACGCACGCCACAGGGTGATATGGCTCCGGTATCGGAGTTTGTCAACCTCCGCAAGGTTTACGGTCCTCAGGTCATAGAGCGTTTCAACCTCTTTACCTCAATCAATGTCAATGCCACACCAGCTGATGGTTACTCTACGGGTGACTGTATCAAGGCTATCGAGGAGGTTTCGGCAAATGTTCTGCCAGCAGGATACACCTATGAGTACTCTGGACTCACACGAAATGAGGCAGAGTCAAGCAGCTCTACGGCTATCATCCTTGCACTGTGTCTGATATTCGTATATCTCATTCTGGCAGCTCAGTATGAGTCATACCTCTTGCCACTGTCAGTGATACTTTCCATTCCGTTTGGTTTGGCAGGAGCATTCCTCTTCACCAACCTCTTCGGAAAGAACAACGATATCTATATGCAGATCGCACTCATCATGCTCGTAGGTCTGTTGGCTAAGAATGCCATCCTTATCGTGCAGTTCGCCCTTGAGCGCCGCCGCCTGGGTATGGCTATCTCATGGTCGGCCATACTGGGTTCAGCAGCCCGTCTGCGTCCTATCCTCATGACTGCGTTGGCAATGATTATCGGTCTGTTCCCACTTATCATCACAGGCATACCAGGCCTCAGCCTCTTTATGCCACCAGCAGTAGGTGAGAATGGTTACATCACCCTTGGTGCTGCCGCTATCGGCGGTATGCTTGTGGGCACGTTCTGTCAGATTCTCGTTGTGCCAGCACTCTTTGTAATCTTCCAGTACTTGCAGGAGCGTATAACGCCACTCAAGTTTGAGGACGAACTCAACTCATCTGTTGAGGCAGAACTTGCACAGTATGCTGCACCTACCAACAAGAGTATCTCGGATCTCAACGGTGACTACGTGAAGTAGTTAAAAGGTAAGAGTAAAAAAGTTAAGAGTTAAGATTATGACTAAAACAATAAATAATCATAACATGGTGAATGCAGCCATAAGGCTGCTCACCATAGCCTTTGCAGCCACCACCCTCACTGGCTGTGGGCTATACAAGAAATACGAGCGTCCCGACATCAGTGTTGATGGCATAGTGCGTGACACAGCTCGCATCGATGCCGTCATGCCCACCTCTGCCGACACCACCAGTTTCGGCGATGTGGCTTGGCAGGAAGTGTTCACTGACCCACAGCTGCAGACACTCATATCCAAGGGCTTAGAAAATAACAACGATATATTTGCAGCAGCTGCCAATGTCAAGAAACTGGAGGCTGCACTCTCTTGTGCACGTCTTGCCTTTCTGCCCTCTGTGGTTTTCTCACCCTCTGGCACTCTGAGCAAAGTGGTAACTGGCGATAAGAAGTCAGACTGGTCAAAGTCATACGCCCTTCCTATCTCTGCTTCATGGACTGTAGATATCTTCGGCGGAATACTCGCAACGAAACGTAATGCCGAGATGAACCTCGCTATGGCAAGGGATATGGAACACGTCACACGCTCAAAGGTAATCTGCGGTGTGGCAAACAGTTACTACACCCTCCTCATGCTTGACCGTCAGCTTGAGATTCTCAACGATATGGACAAGCTGACAGGTGAGACATACGAGATGATGAAACTCCAAAAAGAACTGCGCGGTGCCAAGGAAACCAGTGTGGTAAGTGCCAAGGCAGCTAACCTGGGAGTAAAGGCAGACATAGTAGATATGCAACGCCAGATACGCGAAGTAGAAAATGCTCTCTCACTCCTTATAGGGCAGTCAGCTCAGAGCATAGCGCGCGGAAAACTCGCAGACCAGACACTCCCTGAACAGTTTAGCGCAGGGTGCTCCATTGCACTGTTACGCAACCGTCCTGACGTTCACGCTGCCGAGATGAAGCTTGCTGCATGTTTCTATTCTGTAGAGAAAGCACGTAGCAGTTTCTATCCCAAACTGACGATAAGCGGTACGGGTTCGTTTACCAATAGCCTGGGTAGCACCATTGCCAATCCAGGACAGCTACTTGCCAATTTCGTAGCAGGACTCACACAGCCTATCTTCCAGAATGGCAGACTCGTTGCTGAACTCAAAGTAGCAAAACTCGACTACGAAGTAGCAGAGCGCGACTGGCGTCAGTCAGTACTCAATGCAGGTGCCGAGGTAAGCAACAGCCTTGTAGAATATAACTCTGCACGCCAGAGCGGCGACCTCGACCGCCAGCAGGTAGAAGCTCTCACCAAGGGTGTTGACTATACCCTGCAGCTGTATCGCATGGGCTCCAGCTCATACCTCGAGGTACTCACCGCACAGTCATCACTCCTCAATGCCGAGATATCACAAGTAGTCGATGACTTCAACAAGATGCAAGCCGTAGTAAACCTCTACAGCGCACTCGGAGGAGGACGATAGTTGATAGTTGATAGTTGATAGTTGATAGTTGACAGTTGATAGTTGATAGTTGACAGTTGATAGTTGAGGCACTCACTATTGTCTTTTAACTCCTTAGCGGCTGCAAGCCGCGATAACTCCTTTAACTCCTTAAACTCCTAAGAAATATGATTTCTGACAAAGCATACATAGACCCCAAGGCTAAAATAGGCAAGGATGTAACGATCATGCCTTTTGCCTACGTAGAGGGCGACGTAGAGATAGGCGACGGTTGTGTCATCTATCCATTTACAAGCATCATGAACGGCACCCACATGGGTAAGAACAACAAAGTACATCAGGGAGCCGTCATCAGTGCCATACCTCAGGATTTCAACTACACTGGGGGCAACACCCTCACCATCATCGGTGATGGCAACATTTTTCGCGAGAACGTAGTAGTAGCACGCTCCAGCAAGGAGGGTGAAGGCTATGCTACAACTATCTGCGACCACAACTTCTTCATGGAGGGTGTGCATCTGTGTCATGATGTCCATATAGGCTATGACAATGTCATCGGTTACGGTTGTAAAATAGCTGGCGAAGTGCTCATCGAGGACGATGTCATTCTCTCCACCAATGTTGTTGTCAATGCTCAGGTGCGCATAGGCCGAGACGCTATGGTAGGCGCCAATGCCTTCGTGCCTAAAGATGTACCTCCTTATATAATCGCCACTGGCAATCCTATCGAGTTCTCAGGAGCCAACCGTCAGATCATGAGCCGACTCGGCAAGGATGACAAGGTCATCAGCCACATCGCCAACGCCTATCGACTCGTCTTCAACGGACAGAACGACATCCTCGACGTATGTCGCCAGATAGAACAACAGATTCCTGATGGTAAAGAGATACGCAACATTGTGAAGTTCTTGCGTGACTCTCAGTTGGGACTCATCACCAAGATATAACAAAAACGATAAAACATATCTTTGCACTTTTTGATAATAAATCAGTAGAGGACGGCGTTGTGAAACGCCGCCCTCTTTTTCTATACCCATACGTACTTTTCCTATAAACTAAAAAAACTCTTTAAAAGTGCGAGAAACGACAGAAAAGTACTGAGATGACGAAAGTAACGAAAATAATGAGCATCTCAGTGATGTGTGCCATAGGGTCAACCCATATCTCACTGATAATACCATTGCGAGCCATCACCTCGACAAAGGTCCAAAAGACGATGACGGTGGCAAGGGCATAGCGGATGCTCCTACCCCACGTCTTGATGCGCAACTGACGGCGCAACATAAATAGGGAGGCGACAAGTGCCAGGACGGCAACGACAAGGGTGAGGGGATGACGTGAACCGAGGAACACAGGGTCATAGCAGAACATAAGCAAGAGGTAGCTACCCCACATCATGACGTTCCACTCCATAAAGACGGTGAGGGAAGACCCTCCCCTAAATCCCTCTGTACAGGCGAACTCGTTAAGGTTATGGTTATGGTTAAGGTTATGGTTAAGGTTAGCGTTAAGTTTAGCGTTAAGTTTAAGCCTCTTCTGTACCCAATTGATGAAGTCACAGCCCGTACGAGTGCGGAATATATAGAAAAGCATCACCATCACCCACATGCCGAAGGTGGCGGGAAGGATAAGATATTCGGGACGTGAACCTCGCAGGCTCTTTAGTTCCTGACGGGAGAAAGCGTCGAGAGGCTGACCGTTGATGAGGTAGTCATGACTGACGCCGATGCCGTCAACATAATGCGTGGTGGTCTGTACTATGCCAGAACCTACAAGGTCGCAATGCACACCATAACGCTGGGCATAGTAGGCGAAGAGAAACTCTACCCAGCCCGTCCAGAAGAGC
>JAGCPC010000043.1 GCA_017642485.1 Prevotella sp.
CTTTCTTGGGCTTTCACCAAGGCTATCTCCCTCGTCTTAAATATAGAATTCTGATTCATCTACAAGTCCTGCACGGAAAGCATACTTCATTGCATCATGGGCACAGTTGACTCCAAGTTTGCGGAAAATGTTCTTACGATGGGAGTTGATGGTATGAATGCTGGAGAAACGCTCGGCGGCAATCTCCTTGGTGGTACGTCCAAGGGCTATGGCCTTCAATACCTCACGTTCGGTTTGGGTGAGGTCATCCTTCGGATTGTCCCGTTGCACGGCGTTTTGCAAGAGCACGTCGGTGGCATGCTGCGAGATGTAGCGTTCGCCTCGTAGTACGTAACGCAGGGCTTCACTCAGTATATCGAGTGAGGCATCTTTATATGCTACACCCACGTTGGTGGTTTGGTAGAGAACATAGCGCAGGAAGTCTGCAGTGAGTTCGTCGGAGAGCAACAGCCACGTGGTAGTGTCCTTATATGAATCAGCAAGGAGGCAGAGCGACTCCTGGTCATTGAAGTCGAAGAGGGTGTAGTCGAGGACTACGGCACTTCTGCGTCCATCCTTGAGCAACTGTCTGAGTGCAAACAGGTCGGGAGCATAGGCTACAGGAAAATCTTCACCATCAGATAGCGAGAGTGAAGGGATATGCGGTGCCAAACGTTGAGCAAGTGTCTCGACGGCAAGAGCCGTGAGCGGTTGTGGATCGGCTATTATAATGCGTTCTGTTGTCATAATGTCTTGTTAGTTTAATTCCTTTTTCTGATTTCCGCTGCAAAGGTAATAATACATCAATATTCTTTCCAAGAAAAGAGGAGTAGTTTGGAATAATTTTCTACAAAACTCGATTTTGTAGTGTTTCTTACTACAAAAAGCCAGACAAAGTTAACACAACTTCATCTGGCAAAGGAATTAAACTAATACGGGTAGCGAAGACGCTACCTTTTTTTCTGACGTTAACAGGAACTACTTAATCAGGACTGGATGGCGAGTGACCTTACCATCGACTATGCGAAAGGCATTGAGAACGGGTTGTCCTGGTGCTACATAGGGATGGCCTGACACATCGGGTGCCAGTGACAGTATGAGATAATAGGCATTAGGGTCATAGGCCAGGCGCTTATCCTCCTCTGACGGACGTGAGGGAGATGCAGGATGGCTATGCCAGTTGCCTATAATGCTGAGTCCGTTGCTACGTGCATATTTCACAGCAGCAAACTGTTCCTTGGGGTCGAAGCTGAAATGCTCCGCGCTATGATCCACATTGGTCAGTGGACGATTCTCTGTAATGAGAGTTCCCTCTAACTCCCCTCCTTGGGAGGGGGTGGGGGAGGTTCCCAGTACATAGCCACAACTCTCTATGGGTGCATCATGCCTAGCCTGAGAGAGTATGGAGTCATACGCCTCCTGAGTAATGTAAAGGGGCTTATCGCTTTCTGTCCAGCCGTATTTCTCTTCGCCTAAAGTCATCTGTAATCTATAATCTATAATCTTTTATCTATTATCTAACCTGTTAATGATTCTTTAAGTCACAAGCAGCCTGCTCATAGTCTATCAGTTCATGGATAGTAGGATTATCACCACAGAGGCGGCAATGGCTGTTGTGGCGAGTCTTCACCTTACGGAAATCCATGGTCTTGGCATTAAACGTGAGCAGCTGATTGGTGAGCAACTCGCCCACGCCAGTGATATACTTCAGCGTTTCCGCTGCCTGTATGGTGCCCAGCATTCCTGCGATGGCACCCAGCACTCCTGCCTGCGAACATGTAGGTACGAGGTTAGGTGGTGGTGGGGCTCCAAATACACAACGATAACAAGCAGAGCCAGGCACATGGGTGAATGTCTGCCCTTCAAAACGTAGTATGCCACCATGACTGAACGGTTTGCCAGCCATTACGCAGGCATCGTTGATAAGAAACTTCACTGGGAAATTGTCCGTACCATCGACTATGAAGTCATAGTCCTTGATAATGTCAAGGGCATTGTTTGCCATTAGCAGGTCTTGTATGGCATTGACCTTCACATTGGGGTTGATGGCGAGCATCTTCTCCTTTGCTGACAGCACCTTGGCTATGCCCACATCCTTAGTAAAGTGTATCACCTGACGCTGCAGATTACTCAGATCCACCACGTCACCATCTATAATACCTATCTCTCCCACTCCAGCCGCAGCGAGGTATAGTGACACAGGGGCTCCCAAACCTCCGGCACCCACTACGAGCACCTTGGCATTGCGTATCTTCTCCTGTCCCTCTACGCCCACGTCCTGCAACAGTATATGACGGGAATAACGGTTAAGTTCTTCTTCTGTAAAATCAAACATAATTAACAAAATAAATTTTGTACGAAACGCAATCAAAGATTGCTACGAAAACGAAACGGTGCTGAAGCACCTACGAAAACTGTCAACTATCAACTATCAACTGTGAACTATGCACTGTGCACTGTGCACTGTGAACTGATTTACGCTCCTCCGCCCATGAAGTAGAGGAAGTCAACAAAGTCACCATCGTTGAGCTGAATGGTGTCAAACTCTTCGCGTTCTACGAATTCTTCATTCACCTGTACGCTTACCATTTCTGGTTGCAGTACGTTATTTGCTTTTATCAATTCTGATACTGTGAGAGGCAGTTTCACTTCCTGCTCTTCTCCGTTTACTATTAGTTTTGCCATAATCTTTTTTGGGGGTTAAAAGTTCAAAAGTTCGAAAGTTCAAAAGTTTAAAAGTTAAAGCTGGTCTATGGTTTCCTTTATCTTTGTAGCATTGACCACACCAGTGAGGCGCTGTAGCACTTCACCATTTTTGATGAACAGTATGGTGGGTATATTACGAACGCCGTACTTTTCGAGCAGTTCCTCGTTGTTCTCAGCGTTATATTTTCCCACTACAGCCTTGTCACCATATTCTTCTGCTACTTGGGCTATGATGGGCGAGAGGCGCTGACATGGTCCGCACCATGTTGCCCACACGTCTATCACCACCAGTTTCTCTTGTGCCAATATCTCTTGGTAGTTGTCGTCAGTAATCTTTATTTCTGCCATGATTGAATTAGTATTTTTTTGCGAGTTCTACAATATGTTCGAGTAGTTCTTCCGTATGCTGAATAGAGATGAAGTTACTCTCAAACTGCGATGGTGAGAGATACACCCCATTGTGTAGCATATAACGCCAGAAGCGGGCAAATGCATCGAGGTTGCTCTGCTTCACGTCGCTGAAGTTGCGGGGTGACTTACCACCAGTGAAGTATGGCGTAAACATATTCCCCACATGATTGATCACCACACCCTTAGGAGCAAGCGCCTCCTGCAGACGATGGATAAATCTTTCTGCCTTGGCATTCAGGGCATCATACACTCCAGGCTCACTCAGCACCTCAAGAGTTGCCAATCCTGCCGTCATTGCTACAGGATTGCCCGACAGGGTGCCAGCCTGATACACAGGACCATCAGGAGCAAGGAGTTGCATGATATCACGTCGTCCACCAAACGCTGCAGCTGGAAATCCTCCACCCACAATCTTGCCGATGGTGGTCAGGTCGGGCTCAATGCCGTAGTACTGCTGTGCCCCTCCCAGTGTCAGGCGAAATCCCGTTATCACCTCATCAAACAGCAGCAGACTGCCATACTCTCTGGTTATGTCACGCAGGAACTGCAGAAACTGCTCTCTCTCAGGCACCACACCCATATTGGCAGGCACGGGTTCCACTATCACCGCTGCTATGTCGCTGCCCTTCTGGCAGAACAGCTCTCTTACTGCTTCCTTATCGTTGAACGGTGCCACGAGGGTATAGCGCACAAAATCATCAGGCACACCAGCACTGCCACTTCTGCCGTAGGTTGCCACACCCGAACCAGCTGCCACTAACAGGTGGTCGGCATGACCGTGATAGCACCCATCAAACTTCAGAATGTAGTTTCTCTGCGTATATCCGCGAGCCAGTCTGATAGCCGACATCACAGCCTCGGTGCCGGAGTTGACAAACCTCACCTGCTCCATACTCGGAATGAGTTGGCTCACCCTCTTTGCCAGTGCCGTCTCCAGTTCAGTAGGAATGCCGTAGCTGGTACCACGTGCGATAGCCTCACCTACAGCCTGGGTTACATGTTCGTTGGCATGTCCAGCAATGAACACTCCCCATGACAGACAGAAATCCGTGTAGCTGTTGCCGTCAATATCAGTGATGGTGACCCCCTTGGCATGGTCTATGAACAGTGGTGTCTCGCCCACAGCCCTGAGAGCCCTCACTGGAGAGTTCACTCCGCCAGGTATGTATTTCGCAGCCTCGCTGGAAGCCTTGATAGATTTTTCTCGTGTCATAATTTAACTTCGTACGAAAACGAAACGGTGCTGCGCACCTACGAAACGCCTTCGGCTACGATAACAACTTTTAATTGTGAACTGAGAACTGATCTACGCTCCTCCCAGCGCTTCAGTTCTGCCAGTTCCTCCTCTATTATGCGTTCGCAGTCGCCTATCGCCTTGCTGCGTGCCTTGAGGTTTTGCTTGGCATTGCGTTCTATCTCGTCAAGGGTGAATAGCTGCACGCCGCTTAACTGCGCCACATCCTCATCTATGTCGCGAGGACTGGCAAGGTCAAAGAACAGCATGTTGCCGTAAAACGGCACCACATCCTCTTTCCTTATTATACTGTGCGGAGCTGCCGTAGCACTTATCACCACGTCGCTCAGTCGCAGTATCTTGCGTTTGTCGCTCAGTGGCACTGCCAGGGCATCATATTTCCTTGCCAACTGTTCAGCAGCATCCAGACTGCGGTTAGCCAGAATGAGGTTCGTAGCCCCTCGTGCCGTGAGGAAGTTGAGTATCGACTCCGTCATATCGTTCACGCCGATGATGCTCACCACCTTCTCGTCAAGGTTAGGCACCATACGGCTCAGCATGTCAACCGTCACCTGTGAGTATGACACCGCTCCGCGTGATATCGTTGTTTCGGTGCGCACACGGTGTCCCACGTGTATCGCCGCCTGAAACATCTTGTTCATGTTTGCCGACAGTTTGCCCTGTGCCCTTGCCTCGTCGTATGCTCGCCTTACCTGTCCCAGTATGGCGGTCTCGCCGAGCAGTGGCGACTCCAGTCCTGCCGCCACGCGAAACAGGTGTCGTGCCTCGGCCGCGTTTATGCGTCCCTCGTCACGGTATTGCTCAGTACGCCTGCATGTTTTAAGTGTCAGTGTATGTACCATTCTCGTTTTTTTATTAGTTTAATTCCAAATTCCGAATGCAAAGGTACAGAGAAGTGAGCAGCCCCACAATCGCCGTCATGAGGTAATCATATCACTAACGTTTGTTATATATGCTCCGCGGAGCCGACACATGGCTCTCTATCAGGTCGAAGTTTTCGGCTATGGCATCACGTATCTGCATACTCCTTCTCACGTCCCGTGCATCACTCGCCACCGCCACCGTCATGTTATCTTTGCGAAAAATGGCAGGCGAGGTAAAGTCACACAGCGATGGGTTGTCACACACGCTGGCAAGCACACCCCTCTGCTGGGCATCCCGCTTTATCCGCCTGTTCAGTTCGCCATCCTCCGTACATATATATACCATGAAAGCACCATCCAGGTCCCCAGCTTCATACTCCTTCCTTACCAACGTGAAGGGCAGCCTGTCGAAACCCTCCCTGAACTCAGGCGAGATTACGCTCGCCGTGTCAGTGAAGCGAGCCAGTATCTGCGCCTTATGCAACCCCACACGTCCACCGCCTATTATCAGTAGCCTTTTGTTCTCTATGTCAATGTTGATTGGTAAGAAGTGCATATCGCTTAGCGTAATAAGATATGATGTACTGTGCCCCTGCGCGCCTTATAGCCGTGAGGCTCTCGTGAAATATGCTCCACTCATCGAACAGCCCCTCCTTGGCTGCGTTCAGCAGCATGCTGTATTCTCCCGACACCTGGTATGCCACCATAGGGTGCTTGGTAAATCTGTCCGTAGCCCTTTGTATTATGTCCAGATAAGCCATTGCGGGCTTCACCATCACCCAGTCAGCCCCCTCGTTTATGTCGGCCTCTATCTCCTCCAGTCCCTGGTTGCGAGTGCGGTAGTCCATCTGGTAACTCCTGCGGTCGCCAAAGCTCGGTGCCGAGTGCGCAGCATCTCTGAACGGACCGTAGTATGCGCTGGCATATTTTGCCGAATAGCCCATTATGCGGGTGTGGCGTGTGCGCTCATCGCTGTCCAGTCGTTGGCGTATAGCCTCCACCTGTCCGTCCATCATAGCCGATGGTGCCACAAAGTCTGCCCCCGCCAGCGCATGCTGGTAAGCCATCTCGACAAGTAGTGGGAGAGTGAGGTCGTTGTCAACCTCAAGCATTCCCCTTGAACTTTTGAACCTTTGAACCAGCGCGCCAGCGCGACTTGAACTTTCTTGGGACACCAAGAGTCCGCAATGTCCGTGCGAGGTATATCCGCATAGGCACACGTCAGTAAACACCGTCACCTGGGGCAGAGCCTCCTTGATGGCCCTCACCGCCCTTGCCACTATGCTGTCGGGGCTATAGGCTAAGGAGCCTCGCTCGTCTTTCTCTTCCTGTGGTATCACTCCAAATAGTAACACCTTGTCTATGCCCAGCGTGAGCAGCTGGGCGATGTCTTCGAGCAGCGTGTCGATGGAGAAGTGATACACCCCCTTCATCGAGCCTATCTCCTGCTTCACCCCTTTGCCGTCCACCACAAAGTATGGGTATATAAAGTCCTGTGGTGTCAGTTCTGGCACGTCAGCCCACTGATCGCGCACCGCCTGTGTAGTCCTATATTGTCTGAATCGCTTCATACGTTGTTTCTCCTTTTGCTATTATCAGTCCATTGTATCCGTTTATTTCTTCTGTAGTATAGAGTGAGCGGAAAGCCTCCACCCCCGATGGTGAACCAAACACTATCTTGTCATACTGTGTGAGGTCTTGCTTCACCGCCTCCTTATTAGGCGTGTTGGTGTACACGGCGAGGTCGGTCACCTCATGCTGGCTCAGTCCCCAGAGCAGTTTCTTCAGTCCTTTGTCCGAACGTGCCAGCAGTATGCGGCTGCCTCGCGGTTTGTCTCTGAAGAAGTCTATGATGCCCCTTGCCGACTGCGTAGGCGATTCAAAGAAAGGCTCTATGCCCCTCTCCCTCAGTGCGCCAGTGGTCACTGTGCCTACGGAGATTACCTTAGGAAAACCTCTCCCCACCCCTCTCCGAAGGGAGAGGGAGTTATCACCTTTATCATATTCCTCGAAGAAATGGTGCACACCGTGCCTGGATGTGAATACTATGTAGTCATACTGCGTCAGATCTATGTTCATCGTCTTAAAAGGTATATGGGTTATTGTTATCAGTGGAGTAGGGGATGTCGATGTCGTGTCATACACCCTCTCTGACTGTGCACTGTGCACTGTGCGCTGTGCACTGAGCCCCACCACTTCGCCCACCATTATCAGTACGGGGGTGGTGTGGATGGTAGCCCACCGCAGTTCGCCGAGCGTGGAGAATATGCTACGCTGATTGGGTAGCGACACGTTGCTCACTATTGCCACAGGGGTGTCGGCATCACGACCGCTGTTGAGCAGTTTTTGGGCTATCTCACTCGCCTTCGCCCCTCCCATGTAATATAATAAGGTGTCGGCAGTGGGGGCTGGAATGTCCTTGGCATGTCCTAGTACGAAGGCTACGGAGCGCGCCACACCTCTGTGCGTCAGCGGTATCTGCGTCAGCGAGGCAAGTGCCACACCGCTGCTTATGCCAGGCACCACCTCCACTTCCACCAGTCTCGACTTCAGGTAGTCCACCTCCTCCCTTCCGTGGGCAAACACCATGGGGTCGCCACCTTTCAGTCGTACCACCGTCTTTCCCTCTGTCGCAGCCTTGTACATCAGTTCGTTAATCTCCTCCTGACTGTGGCTGTGCTTGCCTGAGCGCTTACCGACGTAGAACCACTTTGAGGTTTGAGGTTTGAGGTTTCTTGCCTTGCAAGCGTAGCTTCGCGTCCGATGAGAGTTTTGAGGTTTATAATCATCGATAAATGCCAGATCATCGTAGAACACCACGTCAGCCTCATTGATGAGCCTTTGCCCCTTCACCGTAATCAGTTCGGGGTCGCCTGGTCCTGCACCCACCAGCCACACCTTGCCGTAGCGGCGGCGAATGTCAAGACCCTCCAACTGTGAACTGAGACACGCATGTGATGAGTTTTGCGAACTAACTGAGTTCCGAACTTGCTCGCCTGAGCACCTACTAGAGCGCAAGAACTGTGAACTGTGAACTGAGAACTGTGAACTGAGAACTGTGAACTGTGAACTGAAGTGTGTTGTCACCGCCAGGTTTCCCTGCAGGGGATGCGTCTTAAAGGGCAGGCGTTCCGTAGCTCTGTGTAGCAAACCAAGACGTTCCAGCGCACAAGTGGCAACTATCAGTGCATCCACCTTGCCGCTGTCCACCTGTGCTATACGTTCCTCTATCGTACCCCGTATGGGCACCACCTCTATGTCGGGGCGTACCCTCAGCAGTTCCTCCTTGCGCTGGGCACTGCTTGTGCCCACCCTACTTCCTTGGGGTAGAGAGGCAAGGGTCAGTCCATCACGTGCCACGAGGCTGTCCGTCTTATCCTTACCCTCCGTCAGTGCTATCACCTCTATGCCGTCAGTGAGGGGGTAGGGCAGATCCTTCGCCGAGTGCACCGCTATGTCAGCCTTGCCGCTAAGCAGTGCCTCATCCAGTTCGCGAGTGAAGAAGTCGGGAGCCAGCCCACCATCCATCAACGACTGTTCCTTATGTTTGTCGCCATACGATGTGAGCTTCACCAGTTCGTAGTCCGTTATGCCAGCCTCCCTCACCAGTTCCTCCACCTGCAGCAGAGCCAGTGGGCTCTGTCTTGTTGCAATTCTAATCTTCTGTTTCGTCATCTGCATATTAGTTTAAATTCCTTTTTTAATTCCAACTGCAAAATTACTTCCATTCTCTCATGCAGGCAATCCCCTTCATTAAGGTTTCGCGTCACATACGTTAGGGATGCAGGGAAGTGTGGGGCAAAGGTATGAATAATCAGAATGTAAGCAAAAAGGCGTATTTTTGTTTCAAAACGCCACTTCAAAAAGTTCATACAAAAAATGCAAAATAGAGTGCGACAAGGGCGCATTTCCTATCAAAAAGCCGCAGAAGCAATGCTTCCGCACGAGGAAACAGCCCTTCCACATGCAGAAGCTATGCTTTTAGGACCTAAAAGGATAACTATTAAGAGGCAAAAGCATAACTTTAGCAAGCTAAAAGCATAGCTTTTCCACCCCTTTTTCGAGCATTTTTTAATCAGAGAAAGTGCGTCGCAAAAATTATCTATGTGATTATCAATGCCTTGCATAAAACGCGCAAGAATCGTGAATTTGACCGCACATTCGCGTTTGCTTGCAAAAATCGCAAGGAAACGGCGTTACAAAAAATCATTTTGTCAGCAAAACTCCAGTTTTGCTGACAATTCTTAAATAAAAAAGAACTCGCCGACCCACTCCTTTAAGAGCAGTCGGCGAGTTGACTGTGACATTACTTTGGCAACTTAGCAATAGCCTTGTCAAGCTTGTCCTGTGATATCTCAATATAGCCTACAGGAGCGTTGAGCTTCTGACCGTCGGTGAGCACATACTTGAGGAAGGCTATTACGACGGGGTTGGTAGGCAAACCCTTGGTGACGAGATAGAGGTCGCGGGCTGGTGGAGAAGGGTAGCGTCCCTCGGCGATAGCCTTGGTGATCTGGTCCTTTGAAGCATAGAAATCCTCGTCGGGATCTATCTTGCCGTTATCGTTGCCATCAACAGGGAGCACACGGATGCCGTCAAGAGGCTTGAGGGTGTTGTTGTCGTAGGCATAGCCGATGTTGTTGAAACCGATAGACAGTTCGTTCTTGCTCACTGCCGTTGCTACGCCAGGGTCGCCGTTGACGCCCTCGCCGAGGAGGTCTTCCTGATGTTTGCCGAGCCACTTGGCGAATGTCTCTGCTGCACCGCAGGCATCAGAACGTGTGAAGAGAGCTATCTTTGTCTGGTCCTGAGTGCCGAGGAGCTGTCCCCAAGTCTTTATCTTGCCCTCAATCCAGAGGTCGGCAGCTGCCTGCTTGTTGATGCCGTGCTTTACGAGTTGAGCATAGAAGGGGTTGTTCTGGTTGATGGTAGGCACTACGGCATCCTTGGCTGTAGGGAAGCCGATGGCACCCTTCTGCTCCTCTTCGGGACTCACCTCACGTGATACCATCGCGATATCCACCTGCTCTGCGAGCACGTCGGTCATACCCTTGCCGGCACCGCCGCCATCCACTTCTATCTTCACGCCTGGGTTGAGTTTCTGAAACTCTTCTGCCCACTTCACGGCGAGTGGATAGAGGGCAAAAGCTCCTGAGATGGAGATGCGGCCTTCGAGTTGTTCGCCGTCGCCCGATTTGTCACTCTTCTTGCCTCCGCAAGAAATTGTTGAAATAGCGAGTGAAAGTATCACTGCCAAACTGAGTACTGAATAAATTGTCTTTCTCATTGTAAACTTCGTTTTTTTTTTTGAAAACTTCGTACGAAACGCAATCGGAGATTGCTACGATACGGGGCTATGCCCCTACGATACGTCACCTGTGGTGACTACGATACGCTACGCTACGATAACTGTGAATTGTGAACTGTGAATTGTGAACTGTCTTAGAATGCCACAAGCAACTGTGTCTCAAGGAGGTTGCTGTTCTTCTTGCTGGAAGCGGTGTAGTCTGTGTGGGTGTAGTCAAGCTGGAGGCGTATCCACTTGTTCACAGACCAGTTGATGCCCACGGTGTAGTCGCTCTGGTTGTCAGCCTTGAGTTCGGTATCCTTCTGATAATAGCCGTAGCTAAGTACTGGCTGCAAACCGTAAGGCAGACGATAGCCCGCTGTGGCATAGAAGCCCTGCTGATTAGTCTGACCGGTCTTGCCGTGCAGGTATTCTGAGCGCAGGAATAGTTTGCCTGGCTTGTAGGTGAAACCTGCTGAGAGACGGTTGCGGGTGATGCTCTCCGTGCCGTTGTAGTAGCGACCGGCATAGTTGCCGAACGAGAGGGTGAGTTCCTTGATAGGGTTAATGGTAACAAAAGCTTCTACATCCTTGTACTTATCCTTATCCTTGACATTGATGCCCTGACCGTTGTAGATGCCCACCTTATAACCTATGACGGAGTAGCCCTCTTTGTGGATGAAGCTACCATAGAGGCGCAGACCCACGTCACGTCCGTTGGCACTGATGCCGCTGATGTCGCTGTAGCCATTGAGTTTTGCCACTACGGTAGGATTTTCGATGGTGAGCCAACTGGTAGGACCGTCCTGAGTCTCCTGAGAGTAAGCCACCTTGTATTCACCCACCTGCAGGTTGAGTTCCTTGGCAAACTTAAAACGAGCGAAGGCATCAATGAGTTTCACGTTAGATCCAGCGAAGTCTGCCTGCACCTTATAATCGATGCTCTTGCCGAAATCGCCGCTTATGCTTACACGTGCACGGCGGATATCAAAACCGTTGTAGCTGTCGCCATTGCCATCCTTAGTGCCTGTGTCGTAGGAATATCGACCGTTGATGAGTCCGCCAACCTTTGGAACAGAGGGTTTGAACTGGCTGAGATCTATGTGGACCTTCGCATCATCACCGAGGAAGGTGCTCTGCTCAGCATTTGTTTCTGCGCTCACCGTGCTTGCTGCAAGTAGCAGTGCTGCGGCTGCGATGCTTTCCTGAATAATTTTCTGCATAATCTTTTTTACCTTTCTTTTACTTGTTATCCGAAACTTTTTACTTTATACTATATACTTTATACTATATATTTATTCATCATTCTTAGCTTACGCTTTCCCACTTACTCCCTCGTTAGCGCCTAAGCCTCCCCGCAGGGGCAACGTCGGCTTGGCTCTAATCTTCGGTAGCAGCGTGTGCTCATTCTTTATTCTTCATTCTTCATTCTTAATTTATATGATTCTTTATTCTTCATTTTTCTGAGTGCAAAATTACTGCCTTTTGCCAATGCGGGCAATCGCACTGAGTGGGTAAACTTCTAACCACTTTGTGTGATAAAGTCCTGACAAACCTTTTTTCCTCCCACTCGCGAGTACATTATTTATATAAAGTTTCGCACGTGCTCAACTTATTAGGAGTTAGAGAAGTTAGAGACATATCCATTCGCTGTGTCCAAGTGCAGAAGCAGTACTTCTGCATGTAGAACTAATGGTTCTGCATCCAAAGCACCTATCGGAAAGTGCAGAGCCACTGCTTCGGCATAAAAAGGCTAAATCAGACTAATTACTAATTACTCATTCCTAATTACTAATTCTTCGAGCGCAGCTAGGAGTTCTAATTGCTAATTTTCCCTTTGGGGACACTATTTTTCCACTTTTATTTGGAGAAATGGAAAAGTTTATTTAACTTTGCGCCATACAATATTATGAATGACCAAATGGCAACAATCGCAATACATAGCACAACAACGGCGACAAGCAGCAAGACGTTGACCGCCATTCTCACTGGGGGGGTAATTTTGTCCCTTCCGCACCCTTGTGCGACGATATACTCCTGACACGTTCCGATACCCCTTGAGCAAGGGAGTCGGGACGTGCTTTCGCTATATATATACATTTAATTGCTAACCTTATAAACAAAAATCTATTTATGAAGAAAATCCTATTCAGTCTTTTCGCCCTCCTGCTTCTGGGCAGCATAGGCATGGTGAAGGCACAGTCGGTGACGGGGCAGCTCGGAAGCGCTTCCACAACCCACAACGACCAGTTCTTCACGGGCAAGGCAGTGACGGTTGACCTCTCCACAGGCGGCACCGTCAAGCTCACAGCCACCTCTGGCTACGGCGGCGAGAGCACCTACAGCGTAGCGAGCGAGGGCCTCACGCTCAAGCTTAGCAGCACGCCGGTGGAGCCGGTGCAGGTGATAAACCCCGAGGGGGCTGAAGCCACCTACAACGTGGGCAGCCACGTGGCAGCAAGCGACCTCGACTTCAGCGGCATTGAGCAGAACATGAAGGCATACGTGGCAACGGTGGTGAATGGCAGCAAAGGCACCGTCACCCTTGCCGAGGCAGCGGCTATAAAGAGCGGCGACGCCTTCGTGATGCGTGCCGAGGAGAAGGGCTGGTACTGCATACCCCAGGGCGGCAGTGCTGCGTATGAGATAAACGAGTTCAAGGGCAATGCCACAGAGGCAACGGCTCTCGACGCTGGCAAGACTTATTACGCCCTGCACAAGAGCGGCGTGTTTGCCAAGATAAACACCGAGAAAGTACAGACAGTGCCTGCCGGCAGGACCTACCTCGAGGTGACGGGCAATGGCGCGCAGTCATTAGCGTTCATATTCGGCGATGACGACGCCACCGCCATAGATAACGTTAACGCTGACGATAACGCTGACGCTAACCTTAACGTTAACAATGCCTACAACCTCAGCGGCCAGCGCGTGGGCAAGGGCTACAAGGGCATCGTGATAGTCGGGGGCAGGAAAATCATGTTAAACGACTAAAGACAGGAGGCACAAGGTTATGAAAAAGACAAGATACGTAAAGCCCGAAGTCGTAGTAAGGCTGGTAAATTTACCCCCTATGCTGTTCAATGCTTCGCAGCAATTGCGGGATGACACCATAAAATTCGCTCCTGAAAACGAGACAACCATCGATGACGAAAGCGATTTCATCTAAAAAAACAGATTATAGATAATAGATTAAAGACATGAAACAGATAAAGACACTCCTTGCAGCCCTGTTCGTGGCAATGGCAGGCACGGCAAGCGCACAGACCAAGAACTACGTGCACATCACTAAGACTGACAACAGCAAGATAGAACTCAGCCAGGATGATATTCAGTCAATGATTATCGACACCGAGGCTCCGGAAGAACATGAATTCGTGACATTCACCGACGGCACCAACACCGTGACTGTAGCAAAGATGAACCTCGGCGCAACATCAGTAGCCGACGGCACATCATGCTACGGCGACTACTATGCATGGGGCGCAACCGAGCCGTTCGGCACCGTAGATCAGAGCGCCGGCACGGTGAACGCAAAATACGCAGGTGGTTACTCTCAGGATAATGCTCCATACTGGAACGGCAGTGCATATACTAAATACACAGATACATCATATGCAACAATAACACTCGATGATGGTGACGATGTAGTAAAGGTAAAGAAGCCGGGCTACCACATGCCTACACTGGCAGAGATGCGGACCCTCTATGCTGCTTGCGGCGGAACAGGTGATTATATGGAGCCGTCATCCATTTCATCTGGCGCTGCCTATGAACAGGGCATATACTGGGTAGAAGGAGCTACATCTGCTGTTACTATCGGTGGCGACGAATACAAGGCTAACGGCATGCTCTTCGTGCAGGATGCTGACACCCACGTATTTTTCCCCGCTGCTGGTTTCGTCGGTACCACTTTGTCCAGTGCGGGTTACAACGGCTACTATTGGTCTTCGTCCCTCCGCACCACGCTCTTTATCACGGTCAGCACCAACTACGCCGACAGCCTGTACTTCCTCAGTGACCACGTCCGCCCTGGCGACTTCGACAGTCGTTACTTCGGCTTCCCCGTCCGCCCCTTCAAAGACTAAGGCTGAAGCTAATTAGTAATTAGAACTCCGAGCTTGCTCGCCTGGACTCCGAACTTGTTCGCCTGAGCTTGCGAAGAATCGGACGCACCTTTGGTGCTACGCTTGCCAGAGCAAGAACACCTACGGAGCGCAAGAATTAGTAATTAGCAATTAGGCATACCCCGATAACACTCATTCGGATATAGAAAGAAAGCGTCTGACTTTACACAAGGAGGTCAGACGCTTTTTTCGCTGGATGTCGTTATTGTTTTTAGAACTATAGCTTTGCAATGTAAAAAAAACATAGAAAAGAAAAATAGCCTGACAGAAAAGACGTAAATTCCTTCATCGAATCGGTGATAAAACCAATGCAATAACCAGCGCCCTACTCGTAATGAGCAGGGCGCTGGAGTGTTATGGGGAGAGTTATACCATATCAAAGAGGAAAATCTTTATTTCTTCTTTATCACTACCTGCCAGTAGCCGTCGGAGTGCTGGGTCTGGGAGAGTATCTCATGACCTTCGAGCCTTACGGAGCCTGGCACGTAGTCATCTCATTTCTTGTGTTCACCTTCGCATTGCTTATGGTTTTCACTGCAATCTTTATGACCGCAATCTTTGTGTTCGCAAGTGGCTGTTCCTTTTTCGTCAGCAGTTTTTTCAGAGGCCGTATAACCGAACTTGCCGAAAGCCTTCATAATCTTTTCGGGGTTGTTCTTGTCGGCATCATAGGTAATCGTAACAGCCTGATTGGGGATGTCGGTCTCAATAGACTTGATACCCTTTTCAAAGCGCAGGTTGTTTTTGATTTTTTCTTCACAACTGTTGCAGTGCATCACAGGCTGAGTGGTGACTACAAGCGTCTTAATGTCTTTGGCTGATGCTGCTACTGCAACAAGAGCAATCATCATTGATAAAAATAACTTTTTCATAACTGTTTGATTTTTGAAATTTTATTTATAATTTTTCTAAGTTGAATCTTATTCCCATATAGCCCATTGCTCCACTTACAGGTCCCCACACGAGCGTAGGTTCGAAACTGTTGCTAAAGGGGTTGGCTGCATTGATGATGGGATTTTTCTGCTTGAATCCCGTGAGATTTTCACCGCCTATGTAGATAGAGAAATGGCGGAACCATCGGGTGATTTGTGCAGAGAGTTGCTCGTATGCCTTGAAATCCTCCTGACCTGGTACTCTTCCTCCGCCGTTGAATTGCATGGTGGCGTCAAACTGCCACAGTCCTAAAGGCGTTTTATAACTGGCAGTAAGTAATCCTTTATATTTGCTCTGCAACGGTTTGCTCATGAGCATACCGCCAAATGTGGTCTTAACATCATTCAAGCGATAGGCTGCCGTAAGCGTGAAACCTTTGAAGAAAGAATAGGTGGCGTCTATTTGCATCGTGTGACTATAACTGTCTCCTTGAAGGTTTCCTATGTTTATTTGCGTAGGGTCACTATCGTAGTCGATGACCGTCTGGTGAAGGAAGTTGGTGTAGTAATATTCCGCGTTCAGTTGAAGATTTCTTCCGAAGACAGGGATATTAAGAGAGGTGCTGATGCCATAATTCCAAGCTTCTTCCTGTTCAAGGTTGCCGATGATGAGCTGTCGTCCACTGGCAAGGAGGAAATTGTTCTCAGCAAGGGCATGTACAGTGCGGAAGCCTTTTCCGATGCTACCGCGGAGACTGAATATATCATTAGGTGCCCATTTGATGTGCGCACGCGGTGTGACGAACGTCTTTTTATAATAAGAAGAGTTGTCGGCACGTAGTCCTGCCATGATGATGAGTTTGTCATCGTAGTTAAAGGTGTACTGGGCATAGGCGCCTGGGGTCGTCTCTTTGGGGATAAAAGACGGATTCTGCAACATGGTTGCGTCATTCTGGATATTTGAAGGTTCAAAGTGGAGTCTCTCGTTATAGTAGTCGTGATTCAGGGAAATACCGGTAGAGAGACTGTGCATCTTCGTGAACTCCGTCTCGAAGAGAAGGCTCGCATACAGGTTTTTCTGTCTTACATCATAATCCTTCAATCCATAGAAAGCGTTCTGCTCATGGATGCTGCCGTCAAGGATGAGGGCAATATTGGTGTTGTGCTCACTATTCAGAATAAATGCATTCTTGGCAAAAGCCTCATAGCGCTTGGTGTCGATACCTATGCGATAGAGTGGCATTTCAGAAATGGAATGACTTTCCATTTGTCCGCTACTCCGATTCTCACTGATCATCCGGATGCCAGCCTGAAGGATATAATTAGGAGAGAAATAAGCCCATCTGAACTGACCGTTATACTGTCGTACGTTGGAATCATCGATAAAACCGTCGTGGTTGTGATCCTGATCTTTATATTTGTCCTCGTAGTGGAGGAGTAATCCCATGCTCCATTTATCGTTGAGATGGATAGTTCCGTCAGCGTTTGCCTCAAACTTTGCCATTGTGTTGCCATAAACATTGGCGTTGATATGATCGGTCAGTTGCGGCTTCTGGTATTCTATGTTTATCTGGCCGGTGATACTCTCGTAGCCGTTCTTGACGGAAGAAGCACCTTTCGACACCTGAATGCTTTGCATCCACGGACCTGGTACGTAGCCCAAGGAATAAGGAGCCGCTGTTCCCCTGAAATTGGGAATATTCTCGGTCATCATCTGGACGTACGTTCCTGAAAGTCCGAGCAGCTTGATTTGTTTGGCGCCTGTTGCAGCATCACTGTAGGATACATCCACAGACGGATTGGTGGTGAAACTCTCTCCAAGATTACAACATGCAGCTTTGGTCAGTTCGTTGCTGGTGATAGTTGCAGCATTCATCAGTCCCCGGCTTTTTATGGTGCCAGGTCTTGTCGTGGCGACTTCCACTTCCTGTAATGTCTGGTCTTTGAGCTGTTTCACGCTATCGTTTTGAGCCTTTACATTACAGACCATTAGCAGCATCAGCATTGCTGCCAAGTTAAATGTCTTCATTTGTTTCTGTCTTTCTTCTTATGTGATTTGAATGTGATACAATAATCTGACCAAATGTATTTAAACATCTGGTTACAAGCTTGAAATGCCGGGCACATTCAAATAAGAAGAGAATTCTTCAGACTTAGGAATTGTCTGGGAGGTATCGGGATTTTTCTGACATAATAAGGCTTTTGCTTCCTGTAATCTGTTGTGGAGATACCGCAAAGAGCCTGTTCAGAAACATTAAAAACAGTGAAATAAGGGGGAGCAAAGTCGTGTATTTGGGATGGAGAGGATGTAAAGTCATCAAGCGACTCCATGTGGATTTTCATACACGGGCTTGCAGAAAGCTCTTTAAACCCCTGCTGATCCTGACAAGGTGTCTTGTGTTCAGAAGAGCTGAATAAGGATCGGTTGAACGAGTTCACAATCGATAGCTTTCCCGTACAAAGACACTGCTTGACGGTGATGCCTCCTGCCATGTTGATAATCGACATGGAAAGGAACGCAATGGCAAAAAGATTGTAGAACTTACGTAGCACTCTTATTGGAAATTTTCTGCAAAAGTAGTCTTTATTTATAAATTAAGGAAATTCTAATAAAAAAAATAGAGAAATTTAACAATATAAAGTGAAAAGTGAAGACGGAAGAGTGAAAAAGAACAGTCTCCAAAGTTAAAAAATTGCTTTGGAGACTTAGCGCTTAGTCCTTCAGCGACTCGGTGATAAAACCAATGGAATAAAATGCAATAACCAGCGCCCTACTCGTAATGAGCAGGGCGCTGGAGTGTTATGGGGAGAGTTATACCATATCAAAGAGGAAAATCTTTACTTCTTCTTGATTACCACTTGCCAGTAGCCGTCGGAGTGCTGGGTCTGGGAGAGTATCTCATGACCTTCGAGCCTTACGGAGCCTGGCACATTCTCTATGGGTTTGCCGTCGTCGAGCCATATCTCGAGCACCTCGCCGCTCTGCATGGTGGCAAGTTCCAGCTTGGTCTTGACGAAGTTCATGGGGCATAGCACGCCGCGGAGGTCGCGGACCCTCTCTATCTCCCCCTTAGAGGGGGAGGACTCCTTCCCTTTAAGGGAGGGTGAGGGGAGGGTCCTGAAATTCAGGCTATCATCCATACCTTGATAGAGTTCTATCACTGCGTCGGCAAGGGCGTTGGCACGAGTATTGTCGTAAGTGCCCTGTTCTCCTTCTGCCTTAGCCTGGGCTATGAGTTCAGTGAAGTCGGCACTGACATACCCTGTCTTTATAAAGTGTTCCGTGAAGGCATCGAAAACACCATTGGCATCCTGCGGATCAAGTCCGCGAGTGACCAACAGCATACGTGAAGCATGGAAGATGACAGCGTAAGGATTCTTGTTGCGTGCCTCGTTGATATTGTCTTGATCTACCTGTATCATATCAAACAGTCCTGCCGAGCACTCGGGTTTGCCACGCTTGGTAACATTAAACACCTCGTCGCTACCCCAGTCGAAGTAGTAGTTCTTATCCTCAGCGAAAAGAGGTATATCCTTATATTTCGCAATGAGTTCCTCGGCTATCGCCCTACCCTCAGCAGAGCGAAGCCAGGAGTTGAAGGTTTGAGGTTTTGCCTCGCTGAACTTCTTTACCAAATCAACCACAAACTTAGGAGTGTCATAGGCACTAATCGTTCCGATGCTCTCGGCCAGTGCTGGTGAGTCGGTGTAGTTGGCTCCCACATAAACCTGATAGGCAGGATAAATATGGTCGGTATGCAGCACCTTGCCCACAAAACCGAGGTCGCTCCACAGTGGCTGACCGCAAAGGTTAGGACAGCCAGAAACGTTGATACGGGCATCTTGCAACAGGTCGAGGTCCAGTCCGCTGTCAGCGAGTGCCTTGGTGATGGCTGCAGCAAGTCCTTTTGACAGACAGATGCCCAGGCGACAGGTGTCGGCACCAGTACATGACACGATATTGTTGAGTATGGCAGGCTTGTCGATATTCTCCGGCACATACTTATATAATAAGGTGTGAAGCTCATCCAACGCCTGTACAGGGATGTTCCTCAGACGGATATTCTGCTTTGGGGTAAAGCGCAGCGTGTTGTCACCAAACTTGCTGACGAACTCCAACAGTGCCTTGAGATTCTTCACGCTCTCTGCATCATCCAGCCATATATTGCCCAGGGTAATAGGTATAACCACTGAGGCAAGTCCCTGCTGACGCTGGGGGGTGACGTAGCGACTTTCCCAAGACTTTAGTTGAGAGTTGAGAGTTGAGATTTGAGAGTTTTTTTCGTTTTTGTTTTCGTCAAGGTTAAGGTTAACGTTAAGGTTTACGTTAGCGTTAGCCTTTTCCTTCTCAAAATACTCGTCGATGAGGCGGAAGGTCTCTTCCTTGCCCAACTTATAGAAGATGAAGCGCAGGCGTGCCTTGTACTTGTCCTTGCGGTTGCCGTGGGCATTGAAGAATGTCTTGACGGCTTTGACGAGGGCATAGAGGTCGTCGGCGGGCAGGAAGTCGCGCCACAGCCACCCTACTGAGGGTTTGCTGCCTGCACCACCACCTATGTACACACGGAAACCACGCTCGCCATCCCGTATCTGAGCCACCAATCCGATGTCGTTGACTCCTGCATAGTCGATGAAATGCTCATCGCTGGAGAAGGCTATCTTCAGTTTGCGAGGCATGAGGTAGGAGTCTGCCTCTGCCACCATAGCACTGGTGAGCGCCATAGCGTAAGGCGTGGTGTCAAACACCTCACTCTTGCCGATGCCCGAAAACTCGCTGACGATGATGTTGCGCACCGTGTTGCCACCGCCACCCTTGGTAGCCAGTCCTATCTCCTGCAGACTGCGAAGCACCTGTTCCACGCTGTTCACGTCGAGGTTGAGTATCTGCACCTCGCCACGAGTGGTGATGTGAAGCAGATTAGAGCCACCTGCCTGAGCTATGTCGATGACGCGGAGCAACTGACGGGGCGTAATCACACCGCCAGTGGCACGTATGCGAGCCATATAGACTTCGTTCTTGCGCTGTTCGTAAACTCCCAGTGGCACACGGAATGCCTTAAACTCCGTGCCACTGACCCGTTGCTCCTGATAGCCCTTGGCTAACGAGGCAAACTTATCTATGTCTTTTGACAGACTGTCTGGTAATTTATATCCTATCATCTATTATCTATAATCTATAATCTATTATCTATTATCTATCATCTATCATCTCTTATGTAGTCCACATTCTTTATGTTCGGGTGACTCCCACCACCAACGGCCTGCACGTATATCCTCGCCTGGTTCTATGGCACGGGTACATGGTTGGCAACCTATAGAGGGGAAACCCTGATCATGGAGTTTGTTGTAAGGCACCTTGTGCGCCTTGATATACTGCCACACATCGTCCTCGCTCCAACGGGCAAGGGGGTTGACCTTTATGAGATTGTTATTACTATCCCATTCCACCACCTGCACTCCTGTGCGCGTGACTGCCTGCGACGCCCGCAGTCCGCATATCCACACATCGAGGGTGGAGAGGGCACGGCGCAGTGGCTCAAGTTTGCGACAGTGGCAGCATGCCTTGCGCAGTTCCACCGACTGATAGAAGGCGTTCACACCATGCTCTTTGACGTATGCCTCCACACCCGTATGCTCTGGCGAGAACACCTCAATGCGGATGTCATACTTGTCATTGGTACGGTCGATGAGGTTATAACACTCAGGAAACAAGCGTCCTGTGTCGATGGTGAAGATACGAGGGTGTGCTACCCCCGTGCGCCTGGCACTTTGGGCTATCATCGCGGTAAGCACCTGGTCTTCCAGTCCCAGACTGGATGCAAGGGCTATCCTGTCACCGTAGAGCGGAAGGAAATAGTCGAGCACGTCGTCAGGACTGCTGTTGCTGAAGCGTGAGTTGAGTTTGTCAATATCTATCATCTCTCATCTATTATCTATCATCTATTATCTATCATCTATAATCTTTCAACTAACTATCATTCCCGCTCCCACGGTCTCGTTGGTACCTTCAGCAATGAAGATGAGCGAGCCAGTGGTGCGATTGTCGGCATAGAGGTCGTAGGCAAGGGAGCGGGAAACCTTTAGCGTCACCTGCGCTATGTCGTTCATGTTGACAGTGGCATCGTCGGTAACGTTGTCAAGGGTGTTGATGTTCACCTTGTAGTCTATAGAGGTCACTATGCCCTGCAGTTCTGATGTGGTGTGACGTATGATATATTTCTGTCTGAGCTGTAGCGGACGGTGGTTAAGCCAGCAGAGCAGTATCTGCACCTGCTGACCCACAAGGGGCAACTCGCTGCTTTTCACTATCTGACTGCCTCGACTCACGTCAACATCGTCAGCAAGACTGATGCTCACACTCTGTGGTGCGCCAGCTTGCGTGAGTTCCTTGGTGCCCTCGTCAATGCGACTTACATGCGACTTGGTATATGAGGGGAGCACCGTGACCTCATCGCCCACCTTGATGGTGCCTGAGGCTATGCGACCTGCATAGGCACGATAGTCTGGCCACTCAGCTGTCTGGGGGCGTACCACATACTGTACGGGGAAGCGGAACGGTTTGTCCTCTAAGCCCTCCTTGAGCGGTATCTGTTCGAGAAGGTGCAGCAGTGTCTCGCCCTTGTACCACGGTGTGTGCTCAGAGGGGTTCACCACGTTGTCGCCCTTGAGAGCCGAGATAGGAATGAAATATACATTCTTCAGTCCGAGCAACTGGGCTATGTGGGCATATTCCTGCTTGATATTGTTATATACCTCTTCGGAGAAATCCACCAGATCCATCTTGTTTATTGCCACCACCACATAGTCTATCTTGAGCAGTGAGGCTATGTATGAGTGGCGCTTGGTCTGCTCTATGATACCATTGCGGGCATCCACGAGTATGATTGCTGCATCGGCGGTTGAGGCTCCCGTCACCATGTTGCGGGTGTACTCTATGTGTCCTGGCGTATCGGCAATGATAAACTTACGCTTTGGGGTGGCAAAATATCG
The DNA here is from genome assembly GCA_017642485.1 of Prevotella sp. Lineage (GTDB taxonomy): Bacteria > Bacteroidota > Bacteroidia > Bacteroidales > Bacteroidaceae > Prevotella. Next base: position 22,488 of record JAGCPC010000043.1, read on the forward strand.
GTATGCCACGTCGATGGTTATACCCTGCTCGCGTTCGGCACGCAGTCCATCTGTGAGCAGTGCCAGATTTACTTCTGCATTACCCAGACGTTCAGATGCTGCCTCTACAGCCTCCAACTGATCTTCAAATATTGACTTGGAGTCATAAAGCAGTCTGCCTATGAGTGTTGACTTGCCGTCATCCACACTTCCCGCTGTGGTGAAGCGCAGCAGCTGCATATCCAAATAACCACGATTATTTATTTCTTTGCTCATAAAATTTAATTCCTTTTTTATCTATAATCTATTATAACCTTAACGATAACCTTAACCTTAACTGTGAACTGTGAATTGTGTAATCGGACGGCCGTAGGCCTACGCTTGGCTCGTCCAAGAACTGTGAATCTTTAAAAGTACCCCTCCTTCTTTCTGTCTTCCATTGCAGCCTCTGAGCGTTTATCATCGGCTCTGCCGCCACGCTCTGTGACTCGTGAGGATGCTATCTCGTCGATGATATCCTCAATGGTGTGGGCGGTGGACAGGGTGAGTCCCGTACAGGTGATGTCGCCTATGGTGCGACAGCGCACCTGCTTGACCTCCACTTGCTCATTGGGTTTGAGTTGCATGAATGGGTACTTGGCGAGCCACACTCCGTCACGCTGAAACACCTCACGTTCGTGGGTGTAGTAGAGCGACGGCAGGGGGATATTCTCCTGTAAGATGTACTGCCATACGTCCATCTCTGTCCAGTTGGAAATGGGGAATACGCGGAAATGCTCACCCAGGTTTTTCTTACCATTGAAGATGTTCCACAGCTCAGGGCGCTGGTTCTTAGGGTCCCACTGCCCGAACTCATCACGGTGTGAGAAGAAACGTTCCTTGGCACGTGCCTTCTCTTCGTCACGGCGTGCTCCGCCTATGGCAGCATCAAACTTATACTTCTCCAGTGTATCGAGCAGGGTGACGGTCTGCAGTTTGTTGCGTGAGGCATTATAGCCAGTCTCTTCCACTACTCTGCCCTCGTCGATGCTCTGTTGCACACTGCCCACAATGAGTTTCACGCCCAGTCGCTTCACCAGCTCATCTCGATAGTCGATGGTCTCAGTGAAGTTGTGTCCCGTATCGATGTGAACAAACGGAAAGGGTATTGGTGCTGGATAGAAAGCCTTGTAGCTGAGATAGGCAAGCACGATGGAGTCCTTTCCACCCGAGAACAACAGGGCGGGTTTCTCAAATTGTGATGCTACCTCGCGGATGACATATATCGCCTCCGACTCTAATTCTTTAAGATGTGTTGTCTTGTTACTCATAAAATTTAATTCCTTTTTTATCTATTATATATCTATAATCTGTAATCTATAATCTGTAATCTACACTTTATTCTTACTAAAATACCTCATTATCAGTCTGCCTGAGAGACTCAGCACCAGCACTATGATGGTGAGCACCACCGCAGCAGCGTAGGCGCGGTTTTGCACCTCCACCTGGGGCACCGACAACTGGAAGAATACTGACAGAGGCAGTGTGGCTGCCTTGTCGCTCAGCGACTCGGGTATGTAGTCAGTGAAGCCTGCCGTAAACATCACGCCTGCAGCATCGCCCATGGCACGACCTACGGAGAGCAGCGTGGCAGTGGCTATGGCGGGGGCTATCTGGCGCACCACCACGCCTATGGTCTCTATCCTCGTGGCGCCCAGCGAATATGCTGCTTCCAACAGATCCTTGGGTATGGTGCGTGCCACCTCGTCCATGCTCCTTATCAGTATGGGGATTATCAGCAGTGTCTCAACGATGATACCACCCAGGAGAGATGCCTTGATACCCATGAGTATCATCAGCGTGAAGGCAAAGGCACCATACACTATGCTGGGAATGCCAAACAGCACGTCATAGGCAAGGCGGGCAAGGTAAGCAAACCTGGAGTCGGCCTTCAGATAGACCGTTAGGAAAAACACCACTGGTATGGAGATAAACAGCGCTATCACTGTCGATGCCACCACTATATATACCGAACCCACAATGGCATTTAAGAAACCGCCCTCCTTGCCTACATAGAATCCTGAGCCTGGCAAACTGGTCACCATCTCCCACGTAAGCACGGGCACTCCCTTGCTGAATATGCTCCACAATACGCTGAACACGAAGCCTGCCACAATAAGCAGCGACAGGTACATGAGCGCCTTGAATATGTATTCTTCTATATATTTCATTTAACTTTATACTTTATACCCTATACTTTATACTAATACTTGGTTAAACTCTTAAGATATATGCGTGCACCCAGATTAAACAGCAGCACCACGAAAAACAGTATGAAGGCTGCAAACATCAGTGCCGACTCATAAAGGGGCAGTGACAGCATCTCACCGTAGTTGTTGGCTATGAGTGCTGGGATAGGGTAACAGGCATCGAGCACTGAATGGGGTATGATGATGAGGTTGCCGCAGACCATCAGCACCGCTATCGTCTCGCCCAGAGCACGTGAGATGGCAAGCACCGTTGATGCTACTATGCCTGGCAGTCCAGCCTTGAGCACCACGTGCTTGGTAGTCTGCCATCGTGTGGCACCAACGGCGAGCGATGCCTCGCGCAGTTCGTGGCTCACACCAGCGAATATCTCTATAAACAGACTTACCAGCAAGGGCAGTATCATCACACTCAGCACTATGGCTCCCGACATGAGCGTGTAGCCCGAGGTGGCTGTGCCTACGGCAGGACCCACCACGTCACTTATCAGTGGCACTATCACCAACGTGCCCCATACACCGTATATCACTGAGGGCAGCGATGCCAGTATGTCGAGCAGCGGGTAGATGTATCGCCTCACCACCGAACGGGAATATTCCGTCAGCAGCACCGCCATGAGCAGCGATATAGGCAGGGCTATGACGATTGACACGCCAGTGACATAGAAGGTGCCGATGATAAAGGCGAGAAAGCCAAACTGATTCTTCATCGGTTTCCATTCTGATGCCGTGAGCAAGTCCCATAGCGAGTGCTCCTGCAGTATGTCGGCAGAC
>JAGCPC010000044.1 GCA_017642485.1 Prevotella sp.
GTTGCAGAATCCTAATTTGACGGCAATCTCTTTGATGGACAGATTGGTGTGTAACAGATAGAAACGGACATCGTTCTGAACATAATCACAAATCCAGTCGTAGGCCGTTCTGCCACTTATCTCCCTACAGACCATCGTAAGGTATCGGGTGGACACGCAGAGCTTGTCGGCATAGAAAGAAAGCGGTTGCTTCTTGATGTCGCAAGAAGTCATATAGGAGATGAAACGGTCGAAAAGAATCTTCCGCTGATTGGTCTCCTGATTGCTTTCCGACTGAACGAAAGTGCTCAACGTGCGACAGAGCTCATAGACGATGCATTGTACGAGTGAGTGAATGATCTCCTTGCGGAAAGTCGTCTTGTTACTTCCTAAATTGTGGGCCAGTACTAAATTCATGCAGTTCTGCATGGCGACTTCCTGTTCCGACAGGTTGATGATATAATGCTTTTTGAGATAGAGCGTCTTGTTCCAGATGCTTTGATTGGGATAGAGCATTTCCTGCAACAGCGACTTCGACATGCTGAACAGGCGGCATCGCACATCGTAGGATGCCTTGAAATGATTATAGATGGCATTCGGGTAGCCGACGAACACATCATCTTTCTTTATGGCATAATCTGAACCGTCCATCTCAAATCTGAGTTCTCCCTGACTGCAGAAGACAACGAAGACTCTGTCGACTTGTGTGGCATGCATGCGGGAACTGAACGTTAAGTGGTTGATAATACTCAGTTCTCCGTCTGAATAGTCGAGTTCCTGAAAGTTATAGTCTGTCAGGCCGACGTATGGCTTACTGATTGTTAGATTGTCATTCATACTGCAAATATCGGTAGTTTTTTTCAATAACGGTTTGCTGATACTGAAAAAAATACCGATGAAGCGTGCATGGTTCTCATTTCGGACATTATTATTCTTTATTCGAATAGTTGTTTCAGGAAATGAGCAGTGTAACCGATGTCATTTTTGACCACTTCCTCGGGCGTTCCTGTCGCAAGAATCATACCGCCTTTCCGTCCGCCTTCCGGTCCCATGTCAATCAAGTGGTCGGCTAACTTGATTACGTCGAGATTGTGTTCTATAATAAGGACTGTGTTGCCTCGGTCAACAAGTTTCTGGAGTACATCCATCAGAATACGGATGTCCTCAAAGTGCAGACCTGTTGTTGGTTCATCGAGGATATAAAGGGTCTTGCCAGTGTCCTTTTTTGACAGTTCGGTGGCCAACTTTACACGTTGGCTCTCGCCACCGGAGAGGGTGGTGGATGGTTGGCCGAGTTTGATGTAGCCCAGTCCCACATCCTGAATGGTCTTGATCTTCCGAAGGATGTCTGGAACATTTTCAAAAAATTCAACAGCTTGGTTGATGGTCATGTCAATAATATCGGCAATGGACTTGCCTTTATACCTGACCTCCAAAGTCTCTCGGTGGTACCGTTTGCCATGACATACCTCACAGGGAACCTGGATGTCGGGCAGGAAATTCATCTCGATAGTTTTATAGCCGTTACCGCTGCAAGCTTCACAACGTCCGCCTTTCACATTAAAGGAGAAACGGCCTGGTTTGTAGCCTCGGATCTTGGCTTCTGGGAGATTGACAAACAGGCTGCGGATGTCACTAAACACACCCGTGTAGGTGGCTGGGTTGCTTCTAGGTGTCCGACCTAATGGAGACTGGTCGACATTGACCACCTTGTCTATATAGTCCAAGCCTTCAATGCTGTCATAGGGCATAGGTCTTTTAAGCGAGCGGTAGAAGTGTTGGGAGAGGATGGGTTGCAAAGTTTCGTTGACAAGGGTCGACTTGCCACTACCGCTGACGCCTGTGATGACAATGAGCTTTCCGAGGGGGAAGGTCACGTCGACATGCTTGAGATTGTTGCCTGAGGCACCCTTGATAACGAGGTTGTTTCCATTGCCCTTTCGCCGCTCCTGAGGGATTGGAATGGATAAGGAGCCGTTAAGATAATTAGCTGTAACCGAGTTTGTTTTAAGATTTGCCATATATTTCCAGATAATAGATAACAGATAATAGATAACAGATGATATTATGAATGCAATTTTTTTGAATAGGGTCGTGGCAACAGTAGCTGTGATGTGCTTGGTTGGTACGGCAGCGTTTGCCGACAGTGACGTGACGGCAGAGAAACAGGAGGCAGAATCTTCTTTTCCCACTGAGTGGGCATCAGACTCAAGAGCCGATGTGGTGCAGTTGCCTAATATAGCGAAAATCACGGCAAGCAATACTTATAACATCACCGACTATGGTGCCAGCACTGCGAGCAGTGACAATACCTCGGCAATACAGACGGCCATCAATGCCGTACCGTCAACTGGCGGCATGGTGGTAGTGCCGGCAGGTACATGGCTCTGCGGTCCTATAGCGGTGAAGTCAAACATGGTGCTGCACCTCAGTGCTGGTGCCACACTGAAGTTGCTTCCGTACGGCACCTATCCCTCAAACAATGAGTATCAGGATTATCGTGGGTCATACTCCAACTTTATCAGTACGGGCGGTGCGACAGTCAATGACATCATCATTGAGGGCGAGGGTGTGACATCTGTCATCGACGGACAGGGTGCTGCATGGTGGAAGGCTGTAGAGGATGATGGGAAGTTCACCCGTCCTTCTCTCATACGCTTGCAGAGGGGCACCCGTCATCTGTTTCGTAATATAAAACTGCTCAATTCCCCAGGCACCAACCTTACCTTAGGACAGAGTGGCAATGCCAACAACATGACCGTGCACGATGTCACCATATCTGCCCCCGCATCGACACTCGGAAAGGGCAAGGCATCGCACAATACTGACGGCATACCCGTATGGGGACCTTACGTAAACATCTACGACTGCAATATATCAACCGGCGATGACAACGTGGTGGTTGATACCAACGGCCGTTATGTTCATGCGTGGAATATCACCTGCGGCTCGGGTCACGGCATGTCTATAGGTTCTTATACAGTGAATCTGCACCATGTGATATATGAGGATATCACCTTCAACCAGACTGAGACAGGTTTTCGCATTAAGACCAGCAACGACCGCAGTGGCAACGACTATAGTGGTACGAGCGACAATGGCGCGGTGCACGACCTCATATTCCGCAACAGCACCATGTATGGAGTGGGAGACCCTATAAAACTGACATGCCTTTATGACTCCGACCCCGCTGATCCATCCACGGTTGCAACATCGACAGTAACAAATACTACTCCCGAATATCGTGACTTTCTCTTTCAGAACATTACAGCTACAGGAACGCCATTCTCTTCAAGTTTCAAATATGGTAATCCCATATATATCTATGGCAGACCTGAGAGCTATATCCACGACATCACGTTTGACAATGTCAGCATCGATGCCCAGAAGGGTATGTTTATGGCATACTGTAAGGACATCAACTTCATCAACGGCTGCAACATAGTCAACACAGCAGGCACAGGCGACTTCTCAAAACAATACAAGGCGACGTATACAGGTTCTTACAGCTCTGTCTCCACGGCTGTATTGAGTTCCAAGACGTGCGAGGCAACCAAGAAGGATGTTTCTCCTTGGGCTTTCGGCGGTGGATATATCATCTCTAACACAAAGGGCAAGACCTATGATCCTTCTGCTACCGAACCTTATATAAAGTATAGTGCCAGTGTGCAGTACACCATCACTCTGCCCGAAGGGGTCTATGTCAAGGCAGTGCAGTTTGATGGCTTCAACAACATGAAGGATGACGACACAAATCCACTTGATGCATACATCAGCGAGTTTAATGGCACGACATACGGTGCGACAGACTACGTATTTCCAAAGGACAAGTCAAAGGTGTCGCATAAGATAGACCTTGCAACCACAGCAAGTGGCACACTGACCTTTACACCTGCTGGTAAGCAGATATGTGCTACCATCACACTCTTTACCACCGATACTCCGACGGGGATAAGTAACGTTAACCATTACCTTAACCATAACGTTAACCTTAACCTTAATGTTAACGGAGCTATTAAGGTGATAGACCCTAAAACAAAGCGCCTCATCATAGCTGACTATGACGAGACGGGTAGGAGAGTGAAGTGACGCACTCCCGATATGATACAAAAGAAGCGTGCTGTTGTTATGCAGCACGCTTCTTTTGTATAGCTTTATACTATTCTGTTATTTCGTAATATCCACGAGTTCTACGGTGAATATCAGTGTAGAGTAGGCAGGTATATTGCCTGCAGCACGACTGCCGTAGCCCAACTCCTGTGGTATGTACAGTTCCCACTTAGAACCTACGGGCATAAGTGTAAGAGCCTCTGTCCATCCCTTTATTACCTGGTCGCAACGGAACTTGGTAGTCTGCGGGTTGCGCTTGTAGCTGGAGTCAAACTCCGTGCCATCGATGAGGTGTCCCTCATACTTTACAGTCACTTCTTGCTGAGCAGTGGGTTTGGCTCCCTTGCCCTCGGTGATGACCTTGTACTGTAGTCCAGAGGGTAGTGTCACCACACCTGGCTTCTTCGCGTTTTCTGCAAGCCATGCCTTGCCTGCAGCAGCAAGTTGTTCTGCCTTTACCTTGCTATCAGCCTCCATTCGCGCCTTAAAGTACTCTTCAGCGGCCTTTGGGGTCATCAGGGTAGTGTCCTTACGTACAGCTGCCATAAAACCCTCATAGAAGATGTTTGCCTTTACTGAATCAGGAGTACCCTCCAGTTCCTTGTTGATGCCTACCAGCATGCGGTCCTTTGCCATCTGAGCAATCTGTGCACCCACTTGACGTGCTACGTAGCGTGGGTCGTTACTCTGCTCGATAGCCTCGCGCATACCCTGCAGGAAGTCCTCCATGTAGGCAGTATCTACGTGCTGCTGCTGCTGAATGAATGGAATCAGTCCGTCGGTCATTGCTTGTCCAGCAGCATAGCTGAGGGAGTCTATACCGTTGCTCAACTGCACTGTAGGCTGTTCCTGCTTCTTATCTTCCTGCTTTTTCTTTGCCACTGCCTGAGTAGCAAACACTGCACCTGCCACGAAGGCAAGCGCAGTGATTATTGTCTTTGTTGTAGTATTCATATTACTTCTTAACTTCCAAGAGTTCTATTGTAAATATCAGTGCAGAGTATGGTTTGATGACTTCACCCTGCTGACGCTCACCGTATGCGAGTGCTGCGGGGATATATACCTCCCACTTAGAGCCTGCAGGCATCTTGGTGAGGGCCTCTGTCCAACCCTTTATCACCTGATTGCAACGGAAATCTGCTCCATTATTGTTGGAGTCAAAGACCTTACCGTCGATGGTCTTGCCCTCGTAGTTGACCTTAACCATTGAGGTGTCAGCGGGCACTTCGCCCTTACCCTCGATGATGACTTTATACTGTACGCCTGAAGGCAGTGTCACTACTCCGTCAGCCTTGGAGTTGTTGGCCATCCACTGTTCGTTTTGCTTCTTCCATGCGCCATACTGCTTCAGCATCTCCTTAGCCTTGATCTCCTGTATCTTCTGGTCCGTGGTAGCACGAGCCTGGAGGAGAGTCATCTTCTGGTCTTTCTCTGTTACGCCAGCTACGAAACCAGCGAGGAGGTTCTTCAGTGAGATAGTCTTAGTAGAGTCATTGCCAAACACCTCGTAGTTGATGCCCTGAAGCATCTGACCGCCCAGCTGCTGACCTATCTGTATGCCTGCATAGTAAGCAGCCTTTTTCTTGTCGTCGCCGGCTGTGGCACCCTCGTTGAGACCCTTGATAAAGTCATCGATATAAGCGGTGTCAATACCCATGCGCTCTGAGAGGTACTGCTTCAGTCCGTCACTCTGTGCCATGCCGATGGCATAGCTCAGGGTGTCAACCTCGTCCTTGAGGTTTGCCTTTGGTGTACCATTACCACATGATGTGAATGCAGCAGCTGCAATAGCGATACATGCTGCGAAAGCTAATTTCTTCATTGTCTTTATACTTTATTCTTTATTCTTTATACTCTATACTTTATACTTTACACTTTACTTCACCTCGATGAGTTCTACGTCGAAGATGAGCGCTGCATACGGAGGGATAGCCCCTGCTGCTCCTGCCTCACCGTATGCCAGGTCGTAAGGTATGAAGAAACGAGTCTTACCGCCTTCCTTCATCAGTTGCAGACCTTCTGTCCATCCCTTTATCACTCCTCCCAGTGGGAATGTAGCGGGGGTACCACGCTGTATGCTTGAGTCAAACACTGTGCCGTCGATGAGGAATCCTTCATAGTGGCATACCACGCTGTCTGTTGCCTTTGGTGACTTGCCAGTGCCTTCTGTCAGCACCTTATACTGCAGACCTGAAGGTGTAGTGATGACACCTTCTTTGGCAGCATTTTCAGCGAGATACTTCTCGCCGGCAGCCTTGGCAACCTTGCCTTTCTCGGCAGCTGCTGCGCGCTGCTGCTTCTCCTGTTCAGCAAAGAACTGCTGTACTATCTGCTGTGCCTCAGAGGCTTTTATCTGTTCCTTGCCAGCGATGCTATCCTTGATAGCTTGTGCGAAATCATCAATGTTGAGTTTCTCGGCACCCATGCTCTTGAGTTGGCTGCCAATGCCCAGTCCGAGGGCGTAGCTTACTTTATCCATTTTTTTAGTCCTTTATATATTCTGCGAAGTCGGTGAGGTGCATGTCACCCTTGCGGCGCAGTGTGTCGTGCATGGCAAAGGCGCATGGCAGGTTGTGGTGTGTGTGGCCTCCTGTAGCTATCTTGAGATATTCACGCAGCAGTGGGCGGTAGTCGGGGTGTGCACAGTTTTCGATGATGCAGTGTGCACGCTCCAGAGGTCCCTTGCCACGGAGGTCAGCGATGCCCTGTTCTGTTATTATGACGTTGACATCATGCTCTGAGTGATCCTGATGGCTCACAAATGGTACTATGGCAGATATCAGTCCGCCCTTTGCTACTGATGAGCATGTGAAGATTGAGATGTATGCATTGCGCTCGAAGTCTCCGGAACCACCGATGCCGTTCATCATCTTTGTACCTGAGATGTGTGTGGAGTTGGCGTTGCCATATATATCCACCTCTATGGCTGTATTGATGGCGATAACGCCCAGTCGGCGTATTACCTCAGGGGAGTTGGATATCTCTGACTGGCGTATGGTGAGTCGCTTGGCAAATACGTCGATATTGTCGTACACCTTGCTGAGACACTCGTTATCGACGGTCAGCGAACAGGTGGATGCTTCCTTTACCCTGCCCTCGAGCATCATATCAACGATGGCATTCTGCAGCACCTCGGTGTAGATGTTGAAGTCAGGTATATCCTTATCCTTACCCAATGCAGCAAGGATGGCGTTAGCTGTAGTTCCTACGCCGCTCTGCATAGGCAGGAAGCAAGAAGGAATGACACCACGCTTCATGTCGTTGAGGAGGAAGTGAGCCACGTTGGCGCCTATCTGGTCGGTCACAGGGTCGGTACCCTTGAAGGCGCGTGCCTCATCAGGAATATTGCATTCTACTACACCTACCACCTTCTTCTTGTCCACCTCAAGGTATGGCGTACCGATGCGGTCGCTGACTTTTGTTATCATGATGGGCTGGCGGTATGGTGCGTCGAGTGGCTGATACACGTCATGCAACTGTGCTACTCCCTCGCTGTGGAAGTGATTGAGCTCAATGATAATCTTCTCTGCCATCTTGGCAACAGTAGGTGATATGCCACCTGCAGAGGTGAGGAATACGTGGTACTTGTCGCCAGCATCCTCTATCTTACAAACCTCCAGGATGCCCCAGTTCAGTTTGCCGAAGAAGCCATATCGCAGTTCCTGCGCCATGTGTGATAGGTGCAGGTCGTTGTATGCTATCTCGTTTTTGTTGACATGTGTACGGAAATCAGCGTTGGTAGTGTATGGCGCACGGAACTTCAGCGCTTGTGCATTAGCCAGTACGCCGTCAGTACTCTGACCAGTGGAAGCACCGGTGAAGACACTTACCTTAAACTCGTTACCCTTCTCATGTTCGCGGATGGCTATCTCAGCCAGTTCCTTCGTTGTTGCCTTTGGCGCACCTGATGGTGTAAAGCCACTAAGGCCGATGGAATCGCCGTTTTTAATCATTGACGCTGCTTCAGCAGCAGTGATAGTTGTGTACATTTATCCTATAGTTGAATGTTGATAGTTTAAAGTTGAAATTAGAATGTTATTCTAAATACACGAAAAATCGTGTGCAAAGTTACAAAAAAAGTATAAAGTATAAGGTATAAAGTATAAAGTTTTTTTGGTAATTTGTTAACTTTTCACACTTTACCAGATACTCGTTTAATATGCTTTTTCCACCATTGCACCCGTATAGTAGTGCTTCAGTATGTCGGTATAGGCGATGCCCTTGGCACCCATCACTGCGGCTCCTATCTGGCATAGTCCTACGCCGTGACCCCATCCACGGCCGTTGATGATGAAACGTTGTGGATAGCCGTCTTTGTCCATGTCCTTTGAGAGAACGGTGAATGCAGAGCTGTACAGGTGTGTCTTGCTAAGAGCCTTCCGTATCTCCAGCTCCTTACCTATGGTAAACGTCTTCTTCTCGCCTATAATCTTGAGCAAGGAGATGCGCCCGCTCTTACCTTTCTCTATGGCTTCGAGAGCCTTGATGCGTCCAAAGTCCATCTTGAGATTCTCGCTGATGAGTGCCGACAGTTCCTCCTGAGTATATGTTATCATCCAGTCATGGAAGTCCACCGTCTCCTGGTCATAGTCGTTGAGTACCTCTGAGAGTATGCTCTTGTCCTGTGTGTTGCAGTATGGATCCTGTACACTGGCGAGGTATGGTTTGTTGATGTTCTCCCAACAGTACTTATACTCCTCAGTCACTCCTCCGCAACACTTAGAGAATCGTGCGTCGCATATCTCGCCCTCGTAAGCCAATACCTGTCCGCGAGTAGCCTTTACGGCAGCTTTGACGTGAGGATTGAGAGCATTGGTGATGCCCTGGTAACGCTGGCAGTGGTCATCGGCGCATACATCGAATATGGTATGGTCTTCGCGGTCATACCACCTGATGAGCATGTCATCTCTCTTGGTAAACGAGAAGAAGCCGTCGCTCTTGTCCTTCAGTTGCTGACGGCGCTCCATCTGTGCCAGCAGCCACGAACGGCTTATCACGGAGTGTGCCTTGAGCAGTTCGAGACTCGATGTTGCCGACATCTCGCTTGAAATTACGCTTTCGAGGTATTTCTCGACGGGTAGTTCGTTGATGGCGCATATCTTGTCTTCTTCCACCACCAGTCGCAGTGTGCCCGAGAAGGTCTGCGTCTGCTTGCGTTCCCAGTGGAAGTTTACGCCTATTATCACGTCCTGCAGGGTAAACGACGTGTCGCCTGACTTGGGCAGGAATATCAGTTCGCGATACTGCACGTCTCTCCACATGATGGTGCCTTCGGATATCGTCACGACCTGTTCGCCTGTTATCTCCTCGCCTTTGGCGGTATATGTGCCGTTGAGGCTGAAGCGTAGTTCGGTGGCGCTTACTATGCCGACCTTTACGTCAGGCTGTGCTGAGAGTTTCTGCAGATGTTTTTTGTTGCCATTGGCGTCCCTGTCCCCGTTGATTATAGTTTCTGCTATTTCCTGCGCTTCGTCGGTGCTTATGCTCACCTCCTGCAGTATGGCAGTAGCGGTGTCGGCATCGAGTCGCTCAAAGTCTTCCCCTCGTGGTGTGATGATGAGTCCAGCCATGTCGATAGCTCCAGGGCTTATCATCATGTCGGGGTAGCATGAAGGACGATGCTTCTTGCGTGGAAAGACGAGTGTGATGTACTCGTCGTCCAGTTTCCATGCCACGATGTTCATCATGGGTTCGCTGTCCTCATTAGGCATCACCTGCTTCATGGCTTTATAGAGGCGACGGAACATCTTGCGCCCTGACTCGCTGTGGCGTGAACGTATAGCAAAGACAGGGATGATGTACTCTGTCAGCAGTCCGATGCACTCGCCGTCGGCATTCTCTGTCACCACTTGCATGGTGCGTACCAGTTGTTGCCAGTCATTTTGTATGGGTACTATGCCCGATGTCCCTGCCTGCAGATGCATGTGGTCGGGTGCCGATGCACCGCATAATGGTCCGTTGTAGAATACCATCACCTTCGGATGCTGGCTGAGCAGCAGGTATATGTCGGAAGAATGGTCATATATGTTCTGTGGCTCATGCTTTAGCGATGGTATGGTGAAGTGTTGCGGCAGTATGGGGTATGGATTTACCAGTATCTCAAGAGTCTGCTCACCTCCCTTACCTAAAAGAGGTTTGCTGAACTGCTCCTTTGGACGGTTTTGCTCACAGAGGAAGCATGGGCGCTTTGTCAGCGATGTCTTGTCGATTTTTGCCCCTGTGGAGACAATGCGTGAGGGGTTGTACTGAGCCATGATAACCCCCAGTTGCTTTGTCTGCACATTGGTGAGGTCATTATAGCGCTGTCGCACATCTTCCCATCGTTCCAACTGACGGTTGAAGAAACGCTGCAGCGAGTCTGCTGAGTTGGTTTGTAGCACTCCAGCGATGGTCTGCTGGCGTGCCTTTAGTTCCATGGTGCGCAGACGATCCTTGTATAGGTTGTTGGCATTGACTTTTTCGATGCTCAGCGCGGCATCGCTGTTGCCTCCCCAACGACGGCATAGGTACAGTTCTTCGTATATCCTGCCTATGCGGAAATTGCGGCTGAAGGCAAGTCCGAGGGCATAGTCCTCGCCATAGCTGGTATTGGGAAATCCTATCTCGCGTACCAATGGTGTGAAGAAAGCACGTGGAGCTCCCAGTCCGTTGATGCGCATGGCATTGTTGGGACCGTTTTCGTCAGTCCACTCCCTGTGGTCTATTATTCCTGGTGGCAGTGTGTTGAGTTCGAAGTCGCACATACGGTATGCGCCGATTACCATTGCAGCCTTCTGCCGATAGAAGCAATCGACTATCTTCTGCAGTGTGCTGGCACCGCTGTACAGGTCATCGGAGTCCAGTTGTACGGCAAATCTGCCGCATTCATCGCTATTTATGGCTTCGTTCCAGCACCCGCCGATGCCGAGGTCTGTCCTCTCAGGTATTATGTGTACCAGTTTTTCAGGATAGTCCTCTGTCATCTTCTGGAGTATCTCCGTGGTGCCGTCGGTAGAGTGGTTATCTACCACTATCACGTTATATTTGAATGCCGGTGTCTGGCTCAGCGCACTGTTTACAGCATCGGCTATAGTCTTGGCACGGTTGAAGACGGGTATCACCACTGATGCCTCCACACTGAATGTCTGCTCGTTGAAGTCGGGCTCCAGCCTTACCGATGTGTCAACCTTCGCTCCTATCTGTTCCAGGTGCTCCGTCACGGCATGCTCCATCTCTATCTGTACGCTGCGGTTGCGTGGATCGACATAGTCAAACTGCTTCTCGCCGCTCTTGCGGTTGTCCAGTTCTACTTCGGTATATAGGTATTCGTTGAGGTGGAATATCTCGCCGTATCTCTGCAGGTATAGCCTCAGGGCATACAGGGCGGCATATGCATAGTCATTCTTCTGCTGTTTGACGAAGTCCTTCAGGTAACTTGTGCGTATCAGCAGCAGCTGTCCGAAGTCAAAGTCATCACGTAGCGACCCCTCCTGACAGTCTATTAGAGGGTGCTTCTGGAACTGTGAACTGTGAACTGTGGACTGTGAACTGATGTAGTGGTCGGCATATACCATCACCGCAGCGGTGTCGGTAGCTGTGCGTACCAGGCGTTCTAGTGCATGCTGTCCCATTACGGCGGGTGTCGTCTTTTGTGACAGCAATACGTACTCTGCTGTAGCCTCGTCAGCTATCTTGCGCAGCGTCATCATCTGCTGCATAGGCTGACGCTCTAACAGGATGACACTCTTTACCACCTTATCTTTACGCAGAGCCTCTACCATGCTCTCCAACTGTCTTGCTTCTTCGCAAGGCCAAAATATATCAATCTTTTGCATCATAGTGTCAACTATCAACTATCAACTATCAACTTGCGATAGCCATCCCATATATGTTCTTATCGCCAGTTCCACCATCTTCACGCAAGGGCGTTTCCTGTAGTATTCGTCAGTGCGGGTGTCGGGTGTAGGCTCGGTACTGATGTTCTTGACGTATCCACGTAGCAGTTCGCGGCATACGAGCGAGCCTGTCTGGGCCTTGAATCTTGCCGCCAGCTCCTGTACCGCCTTATAGTTCTCGGCTTTTACCTCTTGGTCAGGTTGCTCACTTGCTATCTCCAGTCCTGCCAGCATAAACATGCCCGATGCCGTGCCACACGTTTCGCGCATCCTACCGATGCCGCCGCCAAACGATGCCGACATCCTCGCCATCAGTCCCTCGGGTACTCCGTACCAGTCGGCAAACGCCAGTGTCACCGACTGTGAGCAGTTGTAGCCCTGCTTAAACAGTGCCACACCCTTTGCTACCCTATGTTCCGTCTCTTGTTGCCAGTCCATATTAGGTGCAAAGGTACGAAGAAAGTTCAAAAGTTCAAAGGAATAAAGGTTCAAAAGTTTATAATTTTCAATTTTCAATTATCAATTTTCATTTTTTTTCGTACCTTTGTGGGCAAACCAAAATGCAAACCATAAGCTTTAGGCTCCTAAAAGGATATGTTTAAGGGGCTAAAAGTTATCCTTTTAGGGGCTAAAAGGATATGTTTTCCGAGGGCTATTGTAAATATCTAATAATCAACAAGATATGAAAGAGCGAAATCAGTACATGCAGAGGGCGATAGATCTGAGCATTGACAACGTGAAAAATGGGGGTGGACCTTTCGGTGCCGTAATAGTGAAAGACGGTGAGATAATAGCCGAAGGGGTAAACCGCGTGACGGCAAACCTTGACCCCACAGCTCATGCGGAGGTGAGTGCCATAAGGGCTGCCTGCCAGAGGGTGGGGGACTTCAAACTGAAGGGATGCACCATATACACTTCGTGCGAACCGTGCCCCATGTGTCTGAGCGCCATCTACTGGGCTGGCATAGACATGATATACTATGGCAATACGAAAAAAGATGCCGATTCCATCGGCTTTGGCGACGATTTTATATATAAGGAACTCGCGCTCCCTCTTGATGAGCGCGCTATACCCATGCGAAGCCTGCTACGCCATGAGGCGCAGCAGGCATTTCGCGAGTGGGAGAAAAAAGAGGATAAGGTGGAGTACTGATGGTTCTCTTTACTCCGTTTTTTTACCAAAGTCGGGATCTATGTGCAGCAGGGCTGTCGTGATAAAAGTCACGGAGCAAAATAGCATGACGATGATAAAGAACATGCGATATCCTACCAATTCTTGTAGAGCACCGGCAAAGAGTCCTGGTATCATCATTGAAAGTGCCATGAAAGCGGTGCACAGGGCATAGTGGCTGGTTTTGTACTCTCCACGGCTGTAATATATAAGGTACAGCATATAGGCTGTAAAGCCAAAACCATAGCCAAATTGCTCAAAGAAGATGCAGATATTTATGGTGAGTAAGTCTGATGGCAAGGCGTATGCAAGATATACATATACTATGTCGGGCAGCGTGATAGCACATACCATGGGCCATAGCCATTTTTTCAGTCCGTCACGACTTGCTACCATACCACCAAGTATCCCGCCGAGTGTGAGCCCTATCACACCCACCGTGCCTTGCACAAAGCCATATTCCTGTGGTGACAATCCCAGTCCGCCACTATGGCATGCATCA
>JAGCPC010000045.1 GCA_017642485.1 Prevotella sp.
GTAATAATAAAGAACACGAATCCACACATTACAGAAGCAATCAACGAATTCACCGAAACCATCCGTTTACTTAGCTCTAAGCCATAAACAAATAATAAATGACATACAGAAAGTCCAGAGGTTCGCGCCCCTGGGCTTTTTGATTATCTATGACCACAGATTTATCAGATTAACTCGGATTAGTATCTATCCGTGTCTATCCGTGCTATCCGTGGTCTTTATTTGACGTTAATTCTATAGTTAAGGTTAGCGTTAACGTTAAGGTTGAAATAAGACACTGCTTTATACAAGTAAACCGAAATTTTCTTTCCTTTTTTCTTTGCCATTTGATTTTTTCTTCGTACTTTTGCAAAAAGATAACTTAAAAGTTAAGAAGGTGGCGAAACAAAAAAGGAGCCTTGGAGCGCTACTTCAAACCTGAAGGACACTATGGAGACGGCGTAGGCGTTATCCCTATCGATGTTGGCAACAAGCTAAGACTTTACTGCCTAAGGCTATCAGATAAAATCATAGTATTTGGAAATGGCGGAGTAAAAGACACAAGAACATGGCAAGATAGCGAAACTTTAGCTCCATACGTTAAGTTACTTATAGACACGAGCAGATTTATAGCTTCAAGAATAAAAGATGGTACAATTGTACTTGTAGATAAAGAAATTGTTGGAAACTTAAATTTTACAAGATATGATGAGGAATAAACTTCTTGAAGAGAGGCGTAAGAAGGTAAAAACTGAAATACGTCAACAAGTAGCCTTGTCGTTTAAAATAGTTGACAGGGTACATGACATCCTACAGGAGAAAGGTCTGAAGCAGAAAGACTTAGCCCTTCGACTTGGCAAAAGCGAAGCCGAGATAAGCAAATGGATGAGAGGTACACACAACTTCACGATAGAAACTATCTCATCTATGGAAGCAGCTTTAGGTGCACCTATTTTGGAGATTTACCACCCTAAAGGATATCCTGTTCCAGACCTTGAGTCAACAATTGCTGCCGAGCCTCTGGGTTGATAAGTCATTCAGACTCACCAACTATCACCACTCCCTCCTGCTTCATGCCATCCATCTTGATGGTGCAAGGCTCAGGCAGGCGCACATGGCGCACGTACCGCGTCTCCTCGACAGCGGGGAGAGAGTCGAGATATGCATGATCGAGAATCTCAAGATACCCGTTCTTATTCCCGTTTTCGTTATCGTTTTCGTTAAGGTTAAGGTTATCGTTAACGTTCCCGTTATTCACCGGATTCCCCTCACGGTCGTGGTTGACGTCGATGGTGAAATAACCCACACCCAAGGACGTGAGGTTTTGGAAGAAGTGGGTGCCCTGCGATGGGTCAACGAAATAGGTGGGCAGTATCTCCTCCACGATGAGTCGTGCAGCAGAGATATGAGGCCACTTCACGGGTATGCCGAGCCATGAATCGGAACTGCCCCAACGGCCTGGGCCGATGAGTATGTATCCTGCAGCCTTCTCGCCCTCTGTACTTGAAGCCTCAAGAAACTTACGATTGATACGCTGTATCTCATCGGCTATGGCGTCATTGCATGAAGCGCTGTAGTCATCACCTGTCTTGACATATACTATATCGCGCACTCCCTCTATGATGCCGTGGCCGAGAGAGTTGTGGGAGCGCAGGAGGCACTGGTGGTCAGGTATCTCGAGGAGGTCCTCATTGAGTTCCTGCTTAGAATCGACGATAGGACGTATCTGGAGCAGATAGTAGCAACCCGTCTTATCGGGATGTATGTTGCATGCCATCTCTATCTCAACAGGACGGCGCATCTCCTCCTCGCCAAGGCGCAGCGACAGCTGCATCAGTTCGGGCAGGGGGAACACTCCCTGCTCCAGTACGCCATTCATGGAGATAATCTTTCTGCCTCCCTCATACAGCCCTGGACGTATCACTTGGTCGTAGGGATCGAAGGTAGAAGCGATATACTGCAGCGAACCATCAGCATCGGCATCGGCAACCATGCGCCGAATGATGTTGAAACCATCATCGACTTTGAGGGTGGAGGTTTCTTGCCTTGCAAGCGTAGCTTCGCGTCCGATGAGAGGTTTCAGGTTTGAGGTTTCAGAGGAGTCCCCCTTTAAGGGGGATTTAGAGGGTCCGTTATTTATAGCATAAAAGCTTGTCTGCGTCTGGCGCAGTGCTATCTCCATCTCGGACATCTGCATGACCTGAGCGGGATGGTATGGTGATACACGCAGGGTCTGTCCGCCATCCACGATGTACTTACCCAGTCCGAGAGCGAGAGAGGCGATGCCTTCTTCGGGTTTCTCATCACCCACGGGATAGTAGTTGAGCGAGCGCAATACTCCTGATATGTTGGGGTAGTAATGGTCACGGTACTGCTGACCCACCACCTCCTGTATGATGACAGCCATCTTCTCCTGGTCGATGACATTCTGCGTAGCCGTCATATATGCCTTGGAGTCGCGATAATATACCGATGCATACACACCCTTGACAGCCTCAGCAAGGTCGGCAAGCATCTTCTCGCGATCGTCGGAGTAGGATATCATATAGGTGCTGTATATACCTGCGAAGGGCTGGTAGTGGCTGTCCTCAAGCAAGGATGAGGAGCGCACGGCGAGAGGCTTTTGCGTGGCAGCGATGATGGTGCTGAAGTCATCGAGCAGCGATGCTGGCAACTGGGCATGGAGGAAAGCCTCGAGTATCTCCTCGTCAGGCGCATCGCTGAGTGCCACCTCCCACAGGTGGTTGTTGTCCATAAACTGGTCGAAGAGGTCAGTACACAGCACCACCGTCTTGGGGATATACACCTTGGCGTTAGGAAACTGGTGAAACTCCTTATGGCGCTTTATGATATTGTCGAGGAAGGCGAGTCCCCTACCCTTGCCGCCCAGCGAACCGTCGCCGATGCGGGCAAAGTGGGAATAGCTGTCGAAGCGGTCCTTATTGAATACTGCCACGACACCAAAATTCTTCATGTGACGGTATGCCACGATGGCATCAAAGATAATCTGACGGTGACGCTCCACATCCTGCAGCTTATGCCACGTGATATGCTTAAGAAACTCTGACACGGGGAATATGGCACGTGCTGCCAGCCAGCGCGACATGTGGTTGCGGCTGATATGGTAGTGCATGGAGTCCTCGGGTATCTTGAAGATATTGTCCTGTAGTTCCTTGAGGTTGCGTACTCGGCTTATCACCTCACGGGTCACGGGGTCGCGAAAGAGGAAGTCGCCAAAGCCGAAGTGCTCGGCGATGGTATCACGCAGGTCCACGTCAAACTTCTTGGAGTTTTTGTCGAGTATGCGTATGCCCCGAACATCTGAGGTGACATCGGGCTCAGACGTCTGTAGTATCAGTGGCAGATATTCGTCTGCCTCCCTGATATCATGAAGTAGTTTGAGGCCTGCCTCGGCATCTTCCTTGCCGTCCTTGTCAAAACGGCTGTCGGAGATAACGCCGAGCATATTGTCCTGATACTTCTCATAGAGTCGCCATGCCTCCTCGTAGTTACGAGCGAGGAGCACCTTAGGACGTCCGCGCATACGTAGCATCTCTGCCTGCGAGTTGAGTGCCTCGGTGGCGAAGTTGAGACTCTGCGTAAGGATGTACTTATACAGGTGGGGAAGTATGGACGAGTAGAAGCGTATAGAGTTTTCGACCAACAAGACGCACTTCACTCCTGCCTCACGCACATCGTTAACGATGTTCATGCGGTCCTCTATAAGTTTGATGATGGAGAGGATCAGTTCGGTATTGCCCAACCAACAGAATATGTAGTCGAAGATGCTGAGGTCGAGGTTCTGCATGCGACGACTGATGCCATGCGAGAATGGCGTGAGCACCACGCACGGTGTGAGCGGCGACATCTGCTTTACGGCATACGCCACGTCAAAGGCATCATTATCGACGTTGCCCGGCATACATATCACAAGGTCATACTGGGTGACGGAGAGGGCTTCGTCAGCCTCCTCTATCGTCGATACCTGGGTAAATGACGGTGGATAGCGCAGTCCCAACTGCATGTACTCTGAAAAAATCTTTTCCTCTACACGGCCGTCGTCTTCAAGCATGAAGGCATCATACGGATTGGCAACAATCAGTACGTTGGCGATGCGACGCTGCATCAGGTTGAGAAAGGAAACGTCTTTTAGGTTGAGGTCGGACATGAGAAAGGTTTAAAAGGTTCAAGTCGCTACGCTAGTTCAAACGCACTAAAGCGCTGGTTCAAAAGGAAATTATCGTAGCGAAGCGTATCGTAGGTGCATAGCACCGTATCGTAGCCGAAGGCGTATCGTACGATTAAAACAAAGTTTAAGAGTTCAGTTAAAAGCAAAAAGGGTGCTGAGATTGTTATCCCAACACCCTTTTGTTTTATGTGTATCCCCCCTCCCTTTGGGAGGATGGGTGGGGTCGTTATTATACGATACCCTGAGCCATCATAGCCTTAGCAACCTTCATGAAGCCTGCTACGTTAGCACCCTTCACGTAGTTGATGTAACCGTCAGGCTCTGTACCATACTTCACGCAGTTTTCGTGGATATCGTCCATAATCTTGTGCAGGTAGTTGTCAACCTCCTCTGAAGTCCAACGCAGACGCTCAGAGTTCTGTGACATCTCAAGACCTGATACTGATACACCACCAGCGTTGGCAGCCTTACCAGGAGAGTACAGGATCTTAGCGTCCTGGAATACCTTGATAGCCTCTGGAGTGGTAGGCATGTTAGCACCCTCAGAAACTGCGAATACGCCGTTTGCTACGAGAGTCTTAGCTGCCTCCTCGTTGATCTCGTTCTGTGTAGCTGATGGAAGAGCTATGTCAGCCTTCTCGCCCCATGGCTTAGCACCCTCTACATACTTAACACCGTACTTCTCAGCATACTCCTTGATACGGCCACGCTGTACGTTCTTGAGCTCCATTACGTAGTCGAGCTTCTCACGTGTGATGCCGTCTGGATCGTAGATGTAACCGTCAGAGTCAGAGAGGGTAACAGGCTTAGCACCGAGCTGGATGAGCTTCTCTGTAGTGTACTGAGCTACGTTACCTGAACCTGATACGAGAACAGTCTTGCCCTTGATGTCGATGTTACGAGTCTTGAGCATGTTGAGGAGGAAGTAAACGTTACCGTAACCTGTAGCCTCAGGACGGATGAGTGAACCACCGAACTCGAGACCCTTACCTGTGAGCATACCAGTGAACTGGTGTGTGAGCTTCTTGTACATACCGAACATGTAACCTACCTCACGGCCACCTACGCCGATATCACCTGCTGGAACGTCCTCGTCAGCGCCTACGTGACGATAGAGCTCAGTCATGAATGCCTGGCAGAAACGCATTACCTCAGCGTCAGACTTGCCACGTGGTGAGAAGTCAGAACCACCCTTTGCACCACCCATTGGGAGAGTAGTCAGTGAGTTCTTGAAAGTCTGCTCGAAAGCAAGGAACTT
Organism: Prevotella sp.; assembly: GCA_017642485.1. Classification (GTDB taxonomy): domain Bacteria; phylum Bacteroidota; class Bacteroidia; order Bacteroidales; family Bacteroidaceae; genus Prevotella. Next base: position 5,427 of record JAGCPC010000045.1, read on the forward strand.
CAGGATACCAAGGTTTACAGAACGGTGGAAACGGATACCGCCTTTGTAAGGGCCAATCACGTTGTTGTGCTGGATACGGTAACCCATGTTGGTCTGTACGTTACCCTTGTCATCAACCCATGAAACGCGGAACTCGATAACGCGATCTGGAATACAGAGACGCTCAATGAGGTTAGCGCGGTCAAACTCTGGGTGCTTGTTGTACTCTTCCTCAATAGTAGGAAGAACCTGTGATACAGCCTGGATGTACTCTGGCTCGTTAGGGAATCTCTGCTTCAGATTCTCAATCACTTTCTGTGCATTCATTTTCTTTTTCTTTTTTGGTTGTTGTTATAATGAAATCTATCTTCTTACCTTATTATATATATATATATTATATACAGGTGTTTTATATCAAAAAGACACTTATTTCCTCTTTGCGAGTGCAAAGTTACAAATAATTATTGTAACTCAATAGCATTTTGCCGTTTTTTTTCAAAAAAAAATGCACTTTTTATGTTTTTTACCCCATTTGCTTAACAAAGTATCAATTTTCTGCCTTAAAATTGACAAAGTGTAAGCGTCAACAATCGATGGTTTGGCCGTCATAAGCAAACTCAAATCCCTCGGGCAATTGAGCATTTGCCCACTCATGAGTTCCGATATCGTGCGTGAGGTGTATGAAGTATGTTTTTCTGGCACCTATCTTACGTGCAAAGTTGATGGCATCATCCACGAGTTGGTGGCTGTGGTGCTCTACCTCAAATCGCAGGGCATTGACCACCAGTGTCTCCACACCATCGAGCAGTGGGAGGCTGGCATCAGGTATTGACTTCATATCGGTGATATATGCCATCGTGCCGATACGGTATCCGAGTATGGGCAGCGTGCCATGCATCACCGTCACGGGAATTATCTCAAGTTCGTCGGTAGCAGCTGGCACGAGTCTCTTGGTGCGATAGTGCGACATCACACCGTCAAGGGTGGAACCACCCACAAAGGCATCGACGGTCTCCTCGTAGGGACGACGTATCACAAATGGGGTACCTGAGCGTACGGGACGCAGTTTCAGGTGGGGCACACCTGGATACAGCACCTCCTTGAAGCAGTAGGGCATGGTCTGATGTAGTCCCTCGATGACATCACGCTGGGCATATACATCGACATCGCCAAACCAAGCGAAGGGCCTCAAGTCATCGGCACCGCCCACATGGTCGTAGTGTATGTGGGTCAGCAGTACGGCATCTATCTTGTCAAAAAACACCCTGTCATCACTCGACGCAGCATAGGGCGAACGGTAACGTATGATCTGCTGGCGGAAGTCCGGCCCACAGTCTATGAGTACTCTCAGTCCTCCCTCTGTCTCTATCATGGCAGAAGAGCGCAGGCGCTTATCCCTCGCATTGGTGCTGCGACATACCTCGCAGTTGCAACCTATGGCGGGGACTCCTATCGATGTGCCTGTTCCGAGAAATGTCAGTTTCATATAATGTTGACCTCTGGTTGTATCATTATGCCAAACTTATTAAACACATCAACCCTTATGGCATTACACAAATCAACTATCTCCTTACCTGTAGCCCCACCTCTGTTGACCAGCACGAGGGCTTGTTTCTCATACACCCCTGCCCTGCCGAGGGTCTTGCCTTTCCATCCACACTGTTCTATCATCCAGCCTGCAGGTATCTTCACCTTTGTCTCGTCTGTCGTAAGGTAGTGTGGCATATCGGGATACTTACTTGCCAGCCTCTCATACACCTCCACGTCCACTATGGGATTCATGAAGAAGCTGCCACCGTTGCCCAATACCTTGGGATCAGGCAGTTTGGCATTACGTATCTCTATGATGACATCCCTCACCTGCTGTGCCGTCACCTTATCCTCCTTGATACCTCGTTTGTCCAGTTCGGCACGTATATTGCCATAGCCCAAACGTGGGAAGAATACCTTTGACAGAGAATAAGTCACAGCGCAGATGAGGTATTTGTTTTTCCACTCGTGCTTGAAGCGGCTGTCACGATACCCATACTTACAGTCGGTCATCGGTATGGTGCATATCTTGCCCGTCTCTATCTCTACGGCATATATCTCCTCAAGAAATGTCTGTGCATCGATGCCGTATGCGCCTATATTTTGCACAGCGCTCGCTCCCACCTCGCCAGGTATCAGTGAGAGGTTCTCCAGTCCGTATAGCTCATGTTGCAGACTTTGTGCCACGACATCGTCCCACACCTCGCCTGAGCCACACATCATCCTATTGCCGTCAAAGCTTACCCCCTTCAGGGCTGAGCGTACCACGATACCCTCATAGTCTTTTGTAAGAAGGAGGTTGCTACCGCCACCTATTATAATATACGGCAACTGTGCCTCACGCAGTATCTCTGCCACCTGCTGCGCTTCCGCTATGCTACCATACTCCAGGTAGCGGTTGCACTTTGCATCGATAGCAAACGTATTGTGCTTCAGCAAGCTATAATCTCTGATATCTTTCAACATACGGCTCATGCACTGTTTTTTTATGTTTCCACTTTCTTCAGTCTCCACTTACCCCCTTGCCTTACAAACGTCATGTCGGTCTGCAGGCCGTTGGCAATACCTCGCACAAGGAAATATCGCACATTGGACGTAGCATGGGCAGTCCGTTTGCCATACACTATATTATATATGGTGCCCGATGGCATCCAGGGTGCAAACATAGGCCACTGCTCGGGCATTATCTCGCCCGTCATAGTCGAGAAGTCATCCTCTGGGTCAGGCCCCGTAAAGGTGACATACTCCGTGAGTGATGACTGCTGAAACTGCTGGTCGGTGGCAAATCTGTTGTAAAACATAAGGAAGGCGGCATCGGGATGCTGCTTCAGCGGTATCACGCTGATACTGCATAGTTTCCACAGTCCTCTCACTCTCTCAAAGTGCCACTGTGTCACCCTACCCTTTGCCATGGAGGCTCTCTCCACCGTTGCCTCGTTGACCGTGGTGTCCTTCATGATGTTGAGTTGCTTCTTGTTGTCAAATATCAACGTGTAGTAGCCCTGCTTCATAAAGTAATGCTCCACCTGCCACTGAGCCTTGTCGATGACGCTGCTCTTGCCATTCTCCACCTTTGTGAGGGGGAATATTATGCGGCTCATCTGCACCTTACGGCTTCCTGCGAAGTTAAAGAAGAAGTCGTCAAACAGTTCATCGGCAGCACTCGGCATCGGGGTGCTGTCAACCACCTTTGATATAGAGTCAACAGTATCTGCCGACAACGTATCGACCGTCAGCGAATCGCTACCTCCACTATTTTTCTCCGTACATCCTGTGGAGAACAGCACTGTCATAACTATGACAGCCATAAATATTAGAATGCCTTTTCTCATTATCAACTATGAACTGTGAACTGTGAATTGTGAACTGCGCAGCCTCTCCATGTTCAGTGAAGCATCGCAGTAGTTGAGCACCACAGGGCGGTGTGTTATGAATATCACCGTGTGTGAGCGCTCTTCGAGTATATTGTTGAGTAGTTTCTTCTCCGTTTCGGGGTCGAGGGCACTTGTTGCCTCGTCGAGTATCATCAGCGGACTGTTGCGTAGCAATGCCCTCGCTATGCACACTCTCTGGGCCTGTCCCTCACTCAGCCCCACGCCCTGCTCCGACATCTCGGTATCGAGGCCCTCAGGTAGTTCGCGTAC